>NZ_JAGPXV010000094.1:0-13093 GCF_018070405.1 Micromonospora sp. D75 | reverse complement strand
GTCTGGTCACCGATCGGCCGGACGGCGAGGGGACCCTCGTGCGCCGTGCCGATTGCGGGGGTGACGGGGAGCGTGCCCTTCGCTCCCGTGCCGGAACATAGCAGGTTATCGATAACATGTTCATCCGGTCGGTTCCGGTGAAGGAGCGGGCCGGCCGCCGGGTGAACGCTCACAGCAGCGCCCGGCGGGGGCGCTGCCGCCTGCTCAGGAGTGGTCGGCCAGGGCCGGCAGGTCGCAGCCGGCGAGGGCGTCCGGCTGGGGAACGCGGGCGAGGTCCGCCTCGGCGAGCCCGAGCCGCCGGTACGCGGTGTGCAGCGCCGCGACCACGGCGCCCAGCGCGCCGGAGAGGTCACCGAGTTCCGCGCCGTGCACTGCCGCCTCGGCGGCCGGCACGATCTCGTGCAGCCGGCCGCGTAGCCGGACCAGGTCGGGTGTGAGCGCGTGGGAGACGCCGCCGCCGAGGACGATCACCTCCGGTTCGTAGGCGACCACCGCCGCGGTGAGGACCACCAGCAGCGCCTGCTCGACGTACTGCTTGACCGGCGCCAGTCGCGGGTCGGCCGAGCGGAACACGTCGGCCGCGTTGTCGAACGACAGGCCGAGTTCGCGGGCGCGGGCGAGGATGCCGGACCCGCTGATGATCCGTTCGAGCGGCGCGCCGAGCGGGCCGGCCGGCAGGTGGCCGAACTCGCCCACCAGGCCGCTGCGGCCCCGGAACAGCCGGCGGTCGATGGCGACGCCGGCGCCGAGTCCGGCCCCGATGGTGAGCATCACCGCTGTCTGCGCGTCCCGGGCGGCGCCGAAGCGCAGTTCCCCGAGCAGCGCGTAGTTGGAGTCGTTGTCGACCTCGACCGCGGCGCCCAGGTGCTTCTCCAGCAGCCGCAGGAACAGCGGGTCCTCCACCTGGGGCAGGTTCGGGGCGTTGGAGACGGCGCGGTCTCCCTGCCGGACGGCGCCGGGCAGGCCCACCGCTACGCAGTCGAGCCGCTCCCGGTCGGCGCCGACGGTCCGCATGATCAGGTCGGCCAGCCACTGGGCCAGCCGGGGCGCGTCGTAGTCGGCGGGTGTGGGCACGGTCCGGCCGGTCAGCGGCCGGGCGGCGAGATCGGCGACCACCAGCCGGACGTTGGAGCCGCCGACGTCGACGCCGCAGACCACGCCGCGTCCGGCGGCGATCGCGACCTGGGTCGCCCGGCGGCCCCGGTTGGTGGTGGGTGCGCCGTCGGTCTCGGTCAGCAGCCCCTCGTCGAGCAGCTGTTCCACGATCCGCGACACGGTGGCGGGGGAGAGGTCGGTCTCGTGGCCGATGGCCGTGCGGCTCACCGGGCCGTGGGTCAGCACGTGGGCCAGCACTGTGGACCGGTTCGCCGCCCGTGGTGCTCGAGATTCCACGCCCACCTCCGCCGATTTTCTTTCCGCCCGAATGTTAAAGCCGCGCCGCTGGATGAGCAACCATCCGGACCATGTCGTCTTCCGGCCCGCACCCGGGCGACGGATCCCACTGAATTCCGAGGTGAGGCCGGTGGTGACGGTTGAACCGAGTGGGTCGAATCTCTGACCAGCGCTCTTGACGGACTGTGATGACCGCGATAATACTTTCACCCTGAACGGAAATAGAGGTTGCCGGCCCCAGGGAGGCGGCGCGTGCCCCCGTACGCGCCGTGCCGGTCGCATCGGACCCCCGTGTCAGTCCGGAATCCCGGTTCCGGACCCCGTTGCTGTGAAGGGAAGAGCAATGATTCTCAGCCGTAGACGTGGCGCCGCCCTCGGCGCGCTCTGCGCCCTGGCGCTCATGGTCGGCGCCTGCTCGAACGAGACCTCCGGGAGCGGCGGCGCGTCGAGCGGCCCGCGTACCGAACCCAGCCTGTCGTTCGTCGGCCCCGGCGGCGAGACGCCGACCGCCGCCGACCAGCTCTCGCTGACCGACGAGGAGCGGCAGAAGGTCAAGGACGGCAACTACTCCGCCGCCTTCGTCTGGCACGAGGGCTCCGCGCTGACCAAGGCCGTCGAGTCCGGCGTTCGCAAGGAGTTCGACCAGCTCGGCATCAAGGTGCTCGCCAGCACCAGCGCCGAGTTCGACGCCGCCCGGCAGGCCAACAACGTGCAGACCGTGCTGGCGCTCAAGCCCGACCTGATCGTCACCATCGCCGTCGACCCGACCGCTGCGGCCGCCGCCTTCAAGCCCGCCGTGGACGCCGGCGTCAAGCTCGTCGTGATGACCACCCCGCCGAAGGACTACAAGTCCGGGCAGCAGATCGTCGGCATCGTCACCGCCGACCTGACCGCGTTCGGCAAGGCCAACGCGGAGATGCTCGGCAAGGCGCTCGGCGGCAAGGGCAAGGTCGGCTACGTCTACCACGACGCCGACTTCTGGTTCACCAACCAGCGGGACAAGGCGTTCAAGGACTGGCTGGGCTACCTCTACCCGGACATCGAGATCGTCGAGGAGGCCGGGTTCTCCGACCCGGCGCGCACCGAGGACATCGCCACCGCGATGCTGACCCGCCACGCCGACCTCAAGGGCGTCTACGTCGCCTGGGCCACCGCCGCCGAGGGCGTGCTCGCCGCGACCCGGCAGCAGGGCCGCACCGACGTCAAGATCGTCACGAACGACCTGGAGGCGAACCTCGCCGCCGACATGGTCAAGGGCGGCAACGTCGCCGGCATCGTCGCCAACGGCTCGACCCGGCTCGGCCAGAACCTGGGCGTCGTCGCCGCGTACGGCCTGCTCGGCAAGAAGGCCCCGGAGCTGGTCGTCGGATCGCCGATGGCCGCGACCAAGGACAACATCGCCGACGCCTGGCGCGACGACTACGGCCAGGAGCCCCCGGCCGAGGTGCTCGGCAACTGACGCCGGGCGCGGCCCGGCCCACCGCCGGGTCCGCGAGCACCGCGAGACGAGAGGAAGAAGCACATGGGGTACGTCCAGACAGTCCTCGGACCGGTGCCTCCCGAGTCGCTCGGCCGGGTGCTGAGTCACGAGCACCTCGGCGCGCTGGTGCCCGGGCCGTGGCTGTCCGGCGGCGTCGCCGACGACCGCGCGGACCTCGCCGCCGGGGCGGTACGCGACCTGCCCGAGCTGGGCTTCGGCACGATCGTGGACCTGTCCCCGTACGAGGTGGTCGGTCACGACGTGACGCTGCTGCGCGAGGTGGCACTGCGTACCGGCCTGCACGTGGTCGCCGGATCGGCGATCTACCTGGAGCCGTACTCGCCCGGCTGGGCGCTGCGCGCGAGCGTCGACGAGATGCGGGAACGCTTCGTCGCCGACGCCACCGTCGGTGTCGGGGACACCGGGATCAAGGTCGGCATCTTCGGCGAGCAGGCCACCGGGCTGAACGAGATCACCGCGCACGAGGAGAAGTGCCTGCGTGCCGCCGCCCGCGCCGCCGTCGCCACCGGCCTGGCGCTGAACACGCACACCACGCACGGCACCATGGCGCTGGAGCAGGTCGAGATCCTGCGCGAGGAGAAGATGGACCCCTCCCGCGTCGTCATCGGCCACCTGGACATCAACCCCGACCCGGACTACCTGCGGGCGGTGCTGGCCACCGGCGTCAACATCGCCTTCGACACGCTCGGCAAGCAGTTCTGGGACTTCGTGCTCGCCCCGCTGCCGGAGAATCCGCCGGAGGGCGAGTTCGGCAAGCGGGCGTACCACCGGCCCGACCGCGCCCGGCTCGACATGCTCGCCGGGCTGGTCCGCGACGGGTACGCCGACCGGATCCTGCTCTCGATGGACCTGACCGGCGCGGAGGCGTACCTGAATCCGCGTACGCACGGCCGGCTCGGCTACTCGTACCTCGGCCGGGAGATCGTGCCGGGTCTCACCCGCCTCGGTGTGCCGCCGGAGGCGATCGACCAGATGCTGGCGGCCAACCCGGCCCGACTCCTGACGGTCGGCTGATGGCCGCGCATCCGCGTCCGTCCGGCTACGTCGCCGGCGTCGACCTCGGCGGCACCAAGCTGCGGGCCGCGCTGGCCGACCTCGACGGTCTCGTCGTGAGCGAGCAGGTGCAGCCGACCGACCCCCGGGGCGGCACGGCGGTGGCCGCGCAGATCGACACGCTGCTGCGCCAACTGGCCGCCCGGGCCGGCGTCGACTGGTCCGACGTGCGGGCCAGCGCGATCGGCCTGCCCGGCGTGCCCGACCCGGCGACCGGCGCGATCGAGCTGTCGCCGAACGTCTCCGACCTCGAGGCGCTCGACGTGCGGGCCGAGCTGACCCGCCGCCTGGGGCACCCGGTCGTGCTGGACAACGACGTCAACATGGCCGCCGCCGGGGAGCGGTGGCTGGGCAGCGGGCGTACCCACCGGCACTTCGTGTTCGTGGCGGTCGGCACCGGAGTCGGCATGGGCATCGTGCTGAACGGTGAGCTGGTCCGCGGCGCGCGCGGCGCGGCGGGGGAGATCTCCTACCTGCCGCTGGGAACCGACCCGTTCGACCCGGGCAACCAGGTGAAGGGCGCGCTGGAGGAAGCCGTCGCCGGCGCCGCCCTCGCCGCCCGGTACCGGGCGGTGTCCGGCGAGCAGGCGAGCGTGCCCGACGTCTTCGACCGGGCCGCCGCCGGCGATCCGGTCGCGCTGGCGGCCATCGACGAGGAGGCCCGGCTGATCGCCCTGGCGGTCGTCGCGGTCACCGCCGTCCTGGACCCGGAGGCGGTGATCCTGGGCGGCGGCATCGGCTCCCGGACCGAGCTCGTCGAGCCGGTCCGGCGCTGGGTCGCCGCGCTGAGCACGGGCGTTCCGTTGATCAAGACCAGCCTGCTCGGCGACCGGGCCGGCCTGCTCGGCGCCGTCGCGGTCGCCCGCCGGGAGGCCGGCGTCCACGACGGCACGACCACCTCTTTCCAGACAGCGGAGGGACGATAGATGACCCACACCGATGCGGCGGTGAAGACCAGCGCCGCCCCGGCCTGGCGCCGGATCAACTGGCGCGACTACGTGGTCTACATCGGCTTCGCGGTCGTGTTCCTGTTCTTCGCCGTCACCCAGGGCAGCAACGGCTTCCTGACCACGAGCAACCTCACAAACATCGTCATCCAGACCGCGCCCATCACGATCATGGCGGTCGGGCTGGTCTTCGTGCTGGCCGCCGGCGAGATCGACCTGTCGATCGGCTCGGTCGTCGCGCTCTCCGCGCTGGTCGGCGCGGTGACGCTGCGGGAGACCGACAGCATGCTGCTCGGCGTGGCCGCCGGTCTCGCCGCCGGCGCGGCGGTCGGCCTGGTGAACGGCGTCTTCGTCACCCTGGTCCGGCTGCCCTCCTTCCTGGTCACGCTCGCCACCATGGGCGCGGTGGCGGGCCTGGCCCGCGAGGTCACCGGCCTGCAGTCGGTGCCGGTCAGCAACGACGCGTTCCTCTCCTTCTTCGGCCAGGGCGAGATCCTCGGCATCCCCGGGCTGGTGCTCTGGTCGGTGGCGGCGGCGGTGGTCGGGTACCTGGTGCTGCGCCAGACCCGGTACGGCGCGCACACGCTCGCCATCGGCGACAACGTGGCAGCGGCCCGGGTCAGCGGCATCAAGGTGATCCGCGTCAAGATCATGGTGCTGATGGGCAGCGCGATGTGCGCCGCCCTGGCCGGCCTGCTGTACGCCGGACGCCTCCAGGGCGCCCGGTACACCCTCGGCGAGGCCGACCTGATGTCCGTGATCGCCGCCGTGATCGTGGGCGGCACCAGCCTCTTCGGCGGCAAGGGCTCGATCGTCGGCGCGGTGCTGGGCAGCCTGCTGATGGGCATGCTCAACAACGGCCTGATCCTGGCCGGCCTGTCCGTGTCCCAGCAGATGATGGCGCGCGGCGCGATCATCCTGGTGGCCGTCTCCCTCTCGCTGCGCGAGCGGCGAAGCTGACCCGGAAGGAAGCAACCGCATGTTTCTGGACCTGCTGCGACGCCGCAATCCGGGCCTGCTCGCCGCCGCCGCGCACCTGCACGACAGCGGTGACCTGCCGGCGAACTCCTACGCGCTGGACCTCGACACGGTCGCGGCGAACGCCGCCGCCATCCGCCGCGAGGCCGACCGCTTCGGTCTGTCGGTCTACGCGATGACCAAGCAGGTCGGGCGCAACCCCGACTTCTGCCGGACGGTCCGCGACGCGGGCATCACCGAGGCGGTCGGCGTCGACCTCCAGTGCGCGCTCGCCGACCGGCACGGCGGGCTCGGCATCGGTCACCTCGGTCACCTGGTGCAGATCCCCCGGCACGAGGCGGCGGTCGCCGCCGCGGTCGGGCCCGGGTAGTGGCGGGTCTTCAACGACGCCAAGGCCGCCGAGGCGGCGGGCGCGCGCGCGGCGGCCGGGCGGGAGCAGGCGCTGCTCGCCCGGATCGCCGCGCCCGGCGACCGCTTCTACCGGGGCCACGAGGGCGGCTGGGCGGCCGACGAGATCGTCGCGGTCGCCGACCGGCTCGACGCCCTTCCCGGCGCCCGGTTCGCGGGTGTCACCAGCTTCCCGACCCAGTTGTTCGACCCGGCCGCCGGACGGGTCGTGCCGACGCCCAACCTCGGCACCCTGCGACGCGCCGCCGCCGCGCTGGGCGCCGCCGGGCGGTCGCACGTCGAGATCAACGCCCCAGGTACGACGTCGGCGGCGATCCTGGCCACGCTGGCCGAGGCGGGCGTGACGCAGGTCGAGCCCGGCCACGGGCTCACCGGCACGACGCCCTGGCACGCGGTGACCGACCTGGTCGAGGAGCCCGCCGTGCTCTACGTCAGCGAGGTGTCGCACCTGTGGGACGGCCGGGCGTACGTCTTCGGTGGCGGCCTCTACGTCGACCCGGTGCTCGGCCTGGGCGGCACCCGGGCGCTGATCGTGCCCCGGGGCGGTGGTCTCGACGACGCGTACCTGGTCGACGTGGAGATGCCCGCGCCGGAGGCGATCGACTACTACGCGATGGCCGACGTCAGCGCGGCGCCGGGGTGCGCCCCGGGTGACACGGTCCTGTTCGGTTTCCGGCCGCAGGCGTTCGTCACCCGGGCGCTGACCGCCGGCGTGACCGGCATCCGGTCCGGCGCGCCGGCCGTGGCCGGGGTGTACGCCGCCGACGGCTCGGCGCCGATCAGGTTGGAGGACACCGCCGCGGGCGACGGCCCCGGCATCCAGGCGGCTCGCCGCGCAGGGAGGGCATGATGAGCACCGTCACCCGCAAGGACGACGCGACCCGGGCGGGCGCCCCGGCGCTGCGGTTGCGCGGCATCCGCAAGCAGTTCGGCGGCGTCGTCGCGATCGAGCGTTTCGACCTGGAACTGGCCGCCGGGGAGATCACCGCCCTGGTCGGCGACAACGGCGCCGGCAAGTCCACCCTCGTGAAGATCATCTCCGGCGTGTACCAGCCGACCGAGGGTGAACTGGAGATGCACGGGCGGCCGGTGACGTTCCGGGACGCCTCCGACGCCCGCCGGCAGGGGGTCGAGGTGGTCTACCAGGACCTGGCCCTGGCCGACTCGCAGCCGGTCTACATGAACATGTTCCTGGGCCGGGAACTCACCCGTGGCCCGCTGCGCCTGCTCGACCGGCGCCGGATGGCCCGGGAGACCCAGGATCTGGTGGACGCGCTGGACGTACGCATCCCCAGCGCGAAGGCGACGATCCGGGACCTGTCCGGCGGCCAGCGGCAGGCGGTGGCGATCTGCCGCGCCACCCACTGGGCCAGCGGCCTGGTGCTGATGGACGAGCCGACAGCGGCGCTGGGCGTGGCCGAGACCGCCAAGGTGGAGGAGCTGATCCTGAAGCTGCGGGAGCGGGGCGCCGCCGTGCTCGTCGTCAGCCACAACCTGGACCAGGTGTTCCGGATCGCGGACCGGGTGGCTGTGCTGCGCCGGGGACGCCAGGTCGGCGTCCGCGGCATCACCGGGACCAGCCGCAACGAGATCGTCTCGATGATCACCGGCGCCTCCGAGGAGACCGCCCGCCCCTGAACCGCGCGGCCGGCCGCGCGCACGATGACCCCGGGTGTCCCTCCCGGGGTCATCGGCGTTCCGCGTCCGGTTCGCGGGGGCGGCACTCCATGATCAACGCCGATGGCGGACGGCTCGTGCGTAACGGGCGTGTGAACTTGTGTGAACGCGGCTTCGTGCGTCGTCTCGCAGTTCGGGAGCGTTATCAAGCCGAGTCCATGAGGGCTCAGTGAACGCCGTTCACCCTATTGTTCACTGCTGCTAAATCCGGTAGAACTCCTGATAGGTCCGCTGCTCGGGCCATCTGCCTCGTGCTTCTAGGAGGACTTCTCATGGCTCGTTCACCCCGTCCGGGCGCCTCCTCGCCCGCGCTCTCCCGCCGCGGCGTCCTGCAGCTTGGGGGTGGCGTCGCGCTCCTGCTCGCCACCAGCGCCTGCGCCGCGGACAGCGGCAACAAGTCCACCGACGGCAAGTCCGGCGGCGCCGCCGCCAAGACGCTGCGCATCGCCGTCTCCAGCTACCTGTCGAGCTGGGACCAGGACTTCGTCGGCTTCGACCTGACCGCGCTGATGCTCTACAAGAACGTCTTCCCATACCTGATCGACTACGGCGTCACCAACGCCGGCGGCAGCCAGATCCTCGACACCCAGAACATCACCCCCACGTTCGCCGAGTCCTTCGAGCCCGACGCCGAACAGAAGGTGTGGACGCTCAAGCTGCGCCGCGGCGTGAAGTTCGCCAGCGGCAACGAGATGAAGGCCGCGGACGTGAAGTGGTCGAAGGACCGCGCGTTCGCCGCCCAGGCCAACGTCGCCGGCGTCTACCGCACCATCGGCCTGACCAGCGCCGACCAGGTCAAGGTCGTCGACGACTACACGGTGGAGTTCCACCAGGCCTTCCCCAGCGCGCTCACCCGGCAGATCCAGGCGATCTCGCTGTACGTCTTCGACTCGGTCGAGGCGAAGAAGCGCGCCAGCTCCAGCGACCCCTGGGCCAAGGAGTGGTTCGCGAAGAACCCGCCGACCGGCGGCTACTTCAACGTCGCCAAGGCCACCCAGGGCCAGGAGATCGAACTCAGCGCGAACACCGACTACCCGGGCCCGGACCCGGCCAAGACGCCGACCATCCGGATCTCGGTCGTGCCGGCCGCGTCCAACCAGCGGCTGCAGCTGCAGGCCGGCGACATCGACATCGCGCTGGGCATCAGCCAGCGCGACATCCAGGACCTCAAGAAGGCCCCGGGCATCAAGGTCATCTCGGCCGCCAGCAACCGCCAGGTCGCGATCCAGATGTCGGTGACCGCCGCGCCGTTCAACGACGTGAACGTGCGCAAGGCGCTCGCGTACGCGGTGCCCTACGAGCAGATCATCAACAACGTGTACGGCGGCGACGCCCGCGCGGCCAAGAGCCCGGTCCCGCTGGACATGCCCGGCTACGACGAGAGCGGCTACCCGTTCACCTACGACCTGGACAAGGCGAAGGCCGCCATGGCCGCCGCCGGCCGGTCGTCGCTCGACTCCGAGCTGGTCTTCGAGGCCGACAACGAGGAGCAGCAGAAGATCGCCGTCCAGGTGCAGAGCGAGGCGGCGAAGGCGGGCATCCGGCTCAAGCTGACTCCGCTGGACCCGGCCACCCTGGGTGAGCGGCGGACCAAGAAGAACATCCCGCTGCAGATCACCTCCGGGCAGCTCTGGGTGGACGACGTCGAGTACATGCTGGCGACGAGCTTCGTCAAGGGTGCCAACCTCAACTACTCCAACTACAGCAACCCGGAGATCGAGCAGATCTACGAGAAGTCGCACACCACCGTCGACACGGCCGCCCGCAACGCGCTCTGGAAGCGGGTCCAGGAGATCCTCGCCGCCGACGTGCCGTGGGTGGTCATCTGCCAGCCCAACTTCAACCTGCCCGTCCGGGAGTCCGTCGCCGGCTGGGTGCAGCCGATGGACGGCCTCGCCCGCCTGCGCTACCTGAGCGCGTCGGCCTAGGAACGTCAACCGCCCATGCGAATCTTCCGCTTCGTCGTCAGGCGACTGCTCCAGCTGATCCCCGTTCTGCTCGGAGTGGTCGTCCTGGCGTTCCTCCTGGTCCGGGTGCTGCCGGGCGATCCCGTCCGCAGCATCCTCGGGCAGAACGCCACCGAGGAGGACGCCGCCGCCGCCCGGGCCCGCTTCGGGCTGGACCAGTCGCTGTGGCAGCAGTTCCTCGACTACCTCAGGGGACTGGTCACCGGTGACTTCGGGACCTCCATCCAGAGCGGCAACTCCGTGGGATCGGAGATGGCGCTCCGGGTGGGGCCCACCCTGGAACTCGTCGTCATCTCCGTGAGCATCGCGCTCGTCGTGGCGACGGTGCTGGGCATCTGGTCGGCCAAACGGGCCAACCGGGTCGGTGACCACAGCGTGCGGATGTTCGCCCTGGTCGGCAACTCGATCCCCGAGTTCTGGCTCGGCCTGGTGCTGGTGCTGGTCGGCTACAGCATCCTCGGCTGGTTCCCGGCGCCGAACGGGCGGGTCGACCCGGACACGAACCTGACCCCGCTCACCGGGGCCGATCTCGTCGACGCCGTGCTCACCGCCAACGGCCCGGCGATCGCCTCCGCCGCGGCGTACCTGGTGCTGCCCGTGCTGACCCTGGTGGTCGGCGTGGTCGCGCCGCTGCTGCGCAGCGTCCGGGCCTCCGCGCTGGAGGTGCTGCACTCGGAGTCGTACGCCGCGGCGAAGGCGCACGGGCTGCGCGACCGCACCCTGCACTACGGCTACCTGCTGCGGGCGACGCTGGTCCGGCTGCCGTCACTGGCGGCGCTGGTCTTCGGCACGGCGATCGGCTCCACCGTGCTCGTCGAGTACGTGTACTCGTGGCAGGGCTTCGGCCAGTGGGCCCTGCGCGGCCTGCTCTACCGGGACTACCCGGTGGTTCAGGCGTCGGTGCTGGTCATCGCGTTGTGCTACGTGCTGGTGTTCCTCATCGCCGACGTGGTCCACGCGATCCTCGACCCGAGAGTGAGGCTCTGATGGCCGAGTTGCGCGCCGCCGTCAGCGGCGACTCCGCACAGACGCCGGTTGTCGTCGCCGGCGGCGACCGGGACAGCCGGTTCGCCCGCCGCATGATCCTCGTCGGTGCGACCATCCTGTCGGTGGTGGCGCTGGTGGCGGTGTTCGCGCCGCTGCTGAGCCCGTGGGGCGAGACCGAGATCGACCCGGCGAACACCCTGGTGGCGCCGGGCGGCAACCACCTGCTCGGCACCGACGGCAACGGCATGGACATCTGGAGCCGGGTGCTCTACGCCGCCCGGCTCGACCTGGGCATCGCCCTGGCCGCGGTGGCGCTCGCGGTGGTCGTGGGCACGCTGCTCGGCCTGGTCGCCGGCTACTTCGGCGGCTGGCTCGACGACGTGCTGATGCGGGTGGTCGACATCTTCCAGTCGTTCCCCACGTTCATCCTGGCGCTGGCGGTCGCCGCCCTGCTCGGCAACGGCACGATCAACCTGATCATCACGATCGCGGCGGTGAACGCGCCGGCGTACGCCCGGCTGGTCCGCGCCGAGGTGCGGTCGCTGCGGGAACTGCCGTTCGTGGACGCCGCCATCACCTCCGGGGCGTCGCCGGTGGGCGTGCTCTGGCGGCACCTGCTGCCCAACAGCCTCACCCCGGTCCGGGTGATCGCGCCGCTGAACTGCGGCTGGGCGATGCTCACCCTGGCCGGGCTCTCCTTCCTCGGCCTGGGCGTGAGCATCCCCGAGGCGGAGTGGGGGGCCATGATCAGCCTGGGCGCCGCGGACGTGGTCGGTGGCCGCTGGTGGACCTCGGTCCCACCCGGCCTGGCCCTGTTCGTCTGCGTCCTCGGGTTCAGCCTGCTCGGCGAAGGCCTGCAGGACCGCGCCAACGCGAAGCGGCGGTGACCATGCTGTCGATCGAGAACCTCTCGGTGACCATCCGGCGACCCGGCCGGCAGGTGGCCGCGCTCAGCGGCGTCACCTTCGCCGTACGCCCCGGTGAGGTCGTCGGCCTGGTCGGGGAGAGCGGCGGCGGCAAGAGCATGGTGGCCCGCGCCATCGTCGGGCTGCTGCCCGGCGGCTCGCACGCCACCGGCCGGGTGCGCTTCGGCGACTCGGACGTGCTGCGCATGGACGACGCCGCGCTCGCCGCGCACCGCGGACGCGGCGTGGCGATCTGCTTCCAGAACCCGCGCGGCGCGCTCAGCCCCACCCGCACCATCGGCAAGCAGCTCGTCGACCGGCTCGCCACGCACCAGGACATGTCCGGCGACCGGGCCCGGGAGGCGGCGCGCGAGCTGTTCGAGGCGGTCGGCATCCGCAGCCCGCAGCGGCGGCTCGACGCGTACGCCCACGAGCTGTCCGGCGGCATGGCCCAGCGGGTGATGATCTCGCTGGCCACCGGCTGCGCGCCGGACCTGCTGATCGCCGACGAGCCGACCACCGGCCTGGACGTGACGCTGACCCGGGAGATCCTGCGCCAGTTCCGGCACGCCGCCGACACCGACGGCCGGGGAGTGCTGCTGATCTCCCACGACCTCGCCTCGATCGCCGAGGTCTGCGACCGGGTGGTGGTGCTCTACGCCGGCACGGTGGTGGAGAGCGGCCCGGCCGCGCAGGTGCTGCGGGAGCCCGCGCACCCGTACACCCGGGCGCTGCTGCGGTCGGTGCCGGACGTCGGCGGCCGGCCGGTCGTCGCCACCCCCGGCGCCATGCCCCTGCTCACCGAGGCGCCGGAGAACTGCCCGTTCGTCGCCCGCTGCGCGCACGCCGACCGCACCTGCTCGTCCCGGCGGCCCGGCACCCAGCCGATCCCCGGCGGCCGCGAATGGTCGCTGGCCTGCTTCCACCCGCAGACCCGGCCGCTCGACGCCGACCTGCCGTCCACGTCGCACACACCGGACGCGGGCGGCGCCCAGCCGGTGGCTGCGGACCCGAAGCCCGCCGTGCTGGAGATCGAGGACGCCCACGTCGTCTACCGCAGCCGGTTCGGCTCCGGCGGTCACCACGCGCTGCGTGGCGTCACGCTGCGGCTCGCACCGGGTGAGACGCTGGGCGTGGTGGGCGAGAGCGGCTGCGGCAAGAGCACCCTCGCGAAGCTCGTGATGGGCTTGGTCGCGCCCACGTCCGGCACCGTCACAGTCGCCGGTCAGGCCCTGGTCAAGCAGCCGGGCCGGCCCCGCCCACGCGGCCGGGCGCTGC
>NZ_JAGPXV010000939.1:0-1534 GCF_018070405.1 Micromonospora sp. D75 | reverse complement strand
CGGGGGGCCCGCCTTCGTCGTGCCGTACGTCAGTCGAGCAACGCGCGGGCCGCCGTCAGCACGTCGTGCTCACCGAGCAGGACGTGGTCGGCCGCCGGGCCCAGCGGGACGTAGCTGTCGACGCTGTTGACGCGGGAGATCCGCCCCGGGTAACCGGCGTCGACCAGGGCGGCCACCACCGCCTCGGAGACGCCGCCGCCGGCCCGGGTCTCGTCGACCACCAGCACCCGGGGTACGCCGTCGAGCGCGGCGAGCATGCTCGCGGCCGGCAGCGGCGCGAGCCACTGCAGGTCCACGACGCGGGTGCCGGCGCCCCGCTCGGCGGCCAGCGTCTCGGCCACCCGCAGGCTCATCGGCACGCCGTTGCCGAACGTGACGAGCGCCAGGTCGTCGCCGTCGCGTACGGTCCGGACCTGTCCGAGCGGCGTCTCGGTGGCCGCCCACTCGTCCGGCGGGGCGTACCGGGCCAGCCAGCCGCCGTCGCCGTCGCTGTGCAGGTCACGGGTGTGGTAGAGCGCGATCGGCTCCAGGAACACGCAGACCCGCTTCTCCTGCTCGGCCAGCGCGAGGCACTGCCGCAGCAGCGCCGGCGCGGTGGCCGGGTGGGAGGCGACAGCCAGCGCCAGGCCGGGGATGTCCCGCAGCACCGCCACCGAGTTGTCGTTGTGGAAGTGCCCGCCGAACCCCTTCTGGTACGCCAGCCCGGCGATCCGGACCACCATGCCGTTGCCGTACTGCCCGTCGGAAAAGAACCGCAGCGAGGCGGCCTCGCCGCGCAGTTGGTCCTCGGCGTTGTGCAGGTAGGCGAGGTACTGGATCTCCGGGATCGGCAGCGTGCCGGCCAGCGCGCCGCCGAGCGCCACCCCGAGGATGGTCTGCTCGTCCAGCAGCGTGTCGAACACGCGGTTCGCGCCGAACGCCTTGCGCAGCCCGCGGGTGGCGCCGTAGACGCCGCCCTTGCGGGCCACGTCCTCGCCGAAGACCTGCGCCTGCGGCCAGGTGAGCAGCGCGTCGTGTAGCGCGGCGTTTACCGACTGGGCGAGCGTGAGCGGTCCGCGCGACTCGGGGAGCCGGCCGCCGAACACCTTGTCCCGCCCGGCGCCGGCCCGTCCGGCGGCCGCGCTGACCCGGTCGGTCCGGCGTTCGGTCAGCGGAGCGGTCACCGCAGCCGCGTCGGGCAGCCGCTCGACCCGCCCGAGCATCGCCTCGGCCTGGTCCATGACCAGCTTGCGGGTCTGCTCGTAGCGGGCCAGGCTCTCGGCCGGGGCGAGGATGCCGCGCCGGGCCAGCACCGCCGCCGTGGCCAGCAGCGGGTCGCGGGCGTAGTCGGCGAGGATCTCCGACCGGGACCGGTACGCCAGTTCCGCGTCGGAGCCGGCGTGGCCCATGAACCGGACCGTGCGCAGGTGCAGCACGGCAGGGCGGCGTCCGGCGCGTACCCGATCGGCCACCTCGCCCGCGACGGCGAGCAGCCGCGCGGGATCGGCGCCGTCGACGGCGGTGTAGTCCAGGCCTGGTAGCGCGGACAGCATCC
>NZ_JAGPXV010000938.1:0-1537 GCF_018070405.1 Micromonospora sp. D75 | reverse complement strand
GGATGGCGCAGTTGCCGTTGTAGTTGTCCGGCAGGCCGAGGATGTGGCCGATCTCGTGCGTCATGATGCGCAGTGCCGAGTACTGCTGGGCCTGGTTGTAGTCGATCACCACGCGGCCGTTGCCGAGGCTGGTGCGCTGGGCGTACGAGCCGCCGCCGTAGGTGTAGGTGATCCGCAGGTTGGACCCGCACTGGGCCATGTTGATGTTGTTCGTGTAGTTGTTCCAGATCGCCGCCGCCTGCACCGCCGTGTTGGCGAACGGGCCGGCCTGGCTGATGTTGTAGCAGACGTTGCGGACGGCGGCGGAGGCCGGAGCCGGGTTGACGGCTACCGCGCCGAGCGCTGCCAGCGTCGCGGCCGCGAGGGTGGCGAGGATCCGGGACAGCTTGGGCTTACGCATGGTTCACACTCCTTGGGATGGGGGGTGAGCGGAACGCCGCCAGCCTATAGATAGGTATCCATCGATATCAAGCGTGGCGGTGAACTGACCGGGCTCGATCATCCGTACCCCTTGTCGTGCGGACCACGGAGCTGGTGACCTGTCCCCGCGAGCCGCGCGACCGGCTCGGCCCGGTCGCCGTACGCGAGGCGGTGCACCGCTGGCTGCGGCTGATCGCGGCGGACGCGGAACTGGCCCCGTACCTGATCGGGGTCGACCGCCGCCGGCTCGCGGCGCTGCTCACCGACCGGCTGGACGCGGCGCTCGGCGGTGTGTGGCGCAGCCCCGGCGGCGCCGGCCCGGACGGCGGGCCGGTCCTCGGCGGCGCGCTTCGACCGCCGTTGAGCGAGGAGCAGCGCTGGCGCGTCCTGGACTACCTGGCCGCCGCGCTCTGGACGCTCGACCTGCCGCCGACCGCGCTCGTGGACGCCCAGCGGGCCGTCGCCGGACTGCTGCGCGCCTGATCGCCCACCAGCACAGGAATGGTCGTTCACGCCGCCGGGAATCCCCGGTTTTCCTGTCAACCTCCCGTCACGCGGGGTGTTTTTCTGATCGCTTCCGGTCGATAACGTCGGGCCACTGCCGTCGACGAAGGGCCGACGATGAACGACAACGGACACCCGCTCGACCGCCGGCGACTGCTCGCCGGCGCGGCGGCAGCCTCGGCGGTCACAGTGACCGGCCTGGCCGTCGCCTCCACCGGAGCCGCCGCCGCGGCGGCTCCCGCCCGTCCCGCGACACCGCTGATCGCCCGGGACCGCATCGCCACCGCCGCGCTGCGCGCGCCGGACGGCTCCGCGCCCGCGGTCGGCGTCCAGACCGACTTCCACGCCCGGCTCGCCGCCTGGCTCGCCTTCTGGTCGGCGAACTCGCCGCCGGCCTGGAGTACGCCGGTGCACGTGGTCGCCCGGGTCGAGCCGGCCGGCGACGCGCTGGTGCTGCACGCGATCCGGCACCGCCGCGACGACGAGCTGCACGCCGGGTTCGCCGCCGGCCGGCGCGACGCCACCCACCTGGCCACGCTGGCCAGCCTGCACCACCACTTCCCGGACGTGCGGGTCCGGCCGGACGGCACGATCCGGGTCGCCGACGGACCGG
>NZ_JAGPXV010000937.1:0-1544 GCF_018070405.1 Micromonospora sp. D75 | reverse complement strand
CTGGAGTTCTTCGCCAGCCGCCAGCCCGGCGAATGGACCCGGCAGCTCGACCAGCTCGGCCTCGACCCCGAGCTGTTCCGCTACCAGCGCGAGATGAACGCGGACGAAGGCGAGGCCGCCGGGACGTTCACCTTCGCCACAGACGAGGCGTTCGTCGAGTTTCTACTGCGGGCCGTGGTCGCCGAGGAGGACCCCGGCGAGATCGCCGACCTCGTAGCGCAGCACAGCCGCGACCTGGCGCAGCGCGACGGCCTCCTGCTGGAGTGCGAGTTCGTCGCGGGCGCGCTGGACCGGCTGGTGCCGCTTGCCGATGCGCACAAGGCGGCGCGCGCCACCGAGGTGACCGCAGTCGGCGCGCAGGCAGCGATCGACCGGTTCGCCCAGAGCGTGGCCGCCCGCAGCCGGGCGGAGCAGGAGTTGCTCGCCGTCCGGGAACAGTATGCGCGCGAGACCGCCGAGGCATTGGCCGCGGCCCGCACCGACGCGGAGCACCGGCAGGCCGCGGTCAAAGAGCTGAAGCGCCTAGCGCTGGTCCTGCAGCTGAGCACGGCACGGGCCACCGAGGCGGTCGCCAAGCAGGACCACGAGGACGCCGACGCGCTCGCGGAGTCCTGGCGGGAGACTGAGAAGGCCGCCGAGCTACGGGCGGCGGACGCGGCCGCCGCCGAGACGGCGGCCCTGGTCGAGGACGCCGAGGAGTCCGCCCGCCCGATCCTGGACGCAAAGAAGGCCGCAGCCGCACAACTGGCCCGCGGGCTCCTCCAAGTCGCCAACAAGGCCGCGGACGCCGCTAAAGAGGCCGGGAGGCTGGCAACGGACTGCACCGCCGGGGCCGCCGCCGCCGAGGACGCGCTGGTGCGCGAGACGCAAGAGGCGGCGAGGCTCGATGCCGGGGCGGCCGTCGCTGCGAAGCGCATCGGCGAGATCGACATGATGCTCTCCGACGCCGCGGCGAGCGGGCTGCTGCCGGCCGGGCCGTCCGCGGCGGCGGCGGCGGCGCTCGCCACGGAGGCGGCCACCGAAGTGGGACGCCGGTTGACCGCAGCCGAAGAGAAGGCCGCCGAGTTCGACGAGGAACGGGTCGCGGCGGTGCGCGTCGAGAACGACGCGGCGACCGCGGTGGTTCAGGCCAACGAGGCACGCCTCCGCGCCATGGAGGCATACGAGGCGGCGGCCGCCCGCGCCGCCGAGCTGGCCGGCCGCCCGCGGCTCGCCGAGCTGATCGACAGCGAGGAGGTGCGGCTCGCCACGGACGCCGAACCGCTCGCCGAGCGGCTGGCCGCCGCCGTCGCCCAAGCGGAGAGCGCCCGGGCCCGGCTCCAGGCCGAGGCCACCGCCGACGAGCGCATCCGGACCGCGCTCGAGGCCGACGGCCTACTGCCGCCGCCGGCCGAAGTGACCGCCGCGTGCGAGGCGCTGAACGACGCAGGGATTGTGGCGTGGAGCGGCTGGGACCACTTGACCCAGATCGACAACCTCGAGCGGCGCCGCGAGCTGCTGCGCGGTGCCCCGCAGCTGGTGTCAGGCGTCGTGCTCAACGATCC
>NZ_JAGPXV010000936.1:0-1545 GCF_018070405.1 Micromonospora sp. D75 | reverse complement strand
ACCTGCTGCTCGGAGGGAACAACCGGTGACCGCGTACCTCATCACAGGCGTCAGTGTGGTCGGCGGCGAGCCGACCGACCTGCTCATCCGCGACGGCGTGGTGGCCGCCGTCTGCGACGGACTCGCCGCCGACGACGCCACGGTCGTCGACGCGACCGGCCTGGTCGCGCTGCCCGGCCTGGTCGACCTGCACACCCACCTGCGCGAGCCCGGCCGGGAAGACGCCGAGACCGTCGAGTCCGGTTCCCGGGCCGCGGCGCTCGGCGGCTACACGGCGGTGTGCGCGATGGCGAACACCTCGCCGGTCGCCGACACCGCCGGCGTGGTCGAGCAGGTGTGGCGGCTCGGCCGGGAGGCCGGCCTGGTCGACGTGCAGCCGATCGGCGCGGTCACCGTCGGGCTGGCCGGCGAGCGCCTGGCCGAGCTGGGCGCGATGGCCGACTCCGCCGCCGGGGTGCGGATCTTCTCCGACGACGGGCACTGCGTGGCCGACCCGCGGCTGATGCGCCGGGCGCTGGAGTACGTCAAGGCGTTCGACGGCGTGATCGCCCAGCACGCCGAGGAGCCCCGGCTCACCGAGGGCGCGCAGATGCACGAGGGCGAGGTGTCCACCCGCCTCGGCCTGACCGGCTGGCCGGCCGTCGCCGAGGAGGCGATCATCGCCCGGGACGTGCTGCTGGCCGAGCACGTCGGCAGCCGCCTGCACGTCTGCCACGTCTCCACCGCCGGCAGCGTCGAGGTGCTGCGCCAGGCCAAGGCGCGCGGCGTACGGGTCACCGCCGAGGTCACGCCGCACCACCTGCTGCTGACCGACGCCAAGGCGGAGAGCTACGACCCGGTCTTCAAGGTCAACCCGCCGCTGCGCACCGCCGCCGACATCGCCGCGCTGCGGGAGGCGCTGGCCGAGGGCGTGATCGACATCATCGCCACCGACCACGCCCCGCACGCCGTGGAGGACAAGGAGTGCGAGTGGGCGTACGCCCGGCCGGGCATGCTCGGCCTGGAGACCGCCCTGTCCATCGCGCTCGACGTGTTCGGCCCCCGCTGGGACCTGATCGCCGAGCGGATGTCCCGCACGCCGGCCCGCATCGCCGGGCTGACCGGGCACGGCGTCGACCCGGCGCCCGGCGTGCCGGCCACCCTGACCCTTGACGACCCCGCCGCCCGCCGCGTCATCGAACCGGCGGAGCTGGCCAGCCGTAGTCGTAACACCCCGTACGCCCGCATGACGCTGCCGGGTCGCATCGTGGCGACCTTCCTGCGCGGCGAGCCGACGGTCCTGGACGGAAAGGCAGTTAAGTGAAGAGACGTCCTGCGATTCTCGTCCTCGAGGACGGGCGCACGTTCCACGGCGAGGCGTACGGCAGCGTCGGGGAGACCTTCGGCGAGGCGGTCTTCAACACCGGCATGACCGGCTACCAGGAGACGCTCACCGACCCCTCGTACCACCGGCAGGGGGTGGTGCAGACCGCGCCGCACAGCGGCAACACCGGCGGCAACGGTGAGGCCGACGAGTCCGACCGGCTCTGGGTGGCCGGGGACGTG
>NZ_JAGPXV010000935.1:0-1554 GCF_018070405.1 Micromonospora sp. D75 | reverse complement strand
GCCGTCGGCCAGGCTGATCTCGCCCGCCGGCAGGCCCAGTTCGCCGAGCACCTGGCCGGTGGCCGCGGCGCCGCCGGCGAACGAGCCGGGCTTGCCCTTGGCGAGCGCCACCTGGCGGGCCATCGCCTCGGCGATCACGTTGTCGCTGTCGCTGATCATGATGTCGACCAGCCGGATCATCGGCAGGGACTCGACGGTGCCCAGTTCGGCGCCGGGCGCCGTACCGGTGGCGCCGGACGCGGTCGGCGCGGTGCCCCGGGTCACCTGGGCCGCGCCGCCGGTGAGCCCGAGCAGCTTGGCGAACTGCCGGCCGGCGGTCAGGTCCGGCTGGGGCACCCGTTCGGCGGCGTGGTTGGTCTGCTCGGCGGTGCGGCGCGCCTCCGCCGGGTTCTTCCGGGCGCCGTCGGTCATCAGCGCGGTGATCGCCGCGCCGAACCCGCCGGTGGGGATGTCGGAGTCCCAGCCGGGTTCGAAGACCGGGCCGGTGAACAGCGACGAGTCGACGATCACCTTGGTCGGCGCGGTGCCGCCGAGCGCGTTGCGCACCTGGGCGGCGAGGTCGTCCAGCCGGGCCGCGCCCGTGTAGAAGCCGTCCTTGTCCACGGCGAGCGTGGGGTCACCGCCGCCGACCAGGACCACCTCGCCCGGGTTCGGGCCGGCCACCGCCCTCGTCGGGATCCGGTAGGCCGGGCCGCGCGCCGCGAGCACCGCCACGCCGGTCGCCAGCTTGGTCACCGAGGCGGGCACCGTCGGGGTGTCCTGGCCGCTGCCGTAGAGCGCCTGGCCGGTGCTCACGTCGGCCACCGACAGGTGCACCCGGTCGCCGAGCGCGGCGGCGCGCACCAGCGGGTCCAGGGCGGCGCGGATTCCGGCCTCGGTGGGCAGCGGGGCGTTGCCGTCCGGCCCGGCCAGCACGGCCGGCGGGGTGGGCTCGGGCGGCGCGGCGACCGCCGTACCCGAAGAACTGTCGTCGCCCAGCCAGCCCGCGACCGGACCGGGCCGGAACACGGCCAGCCCGGCGACCGCCAGGGCCAGCACGAGTACGCACGCGAGCGCCGCGACCAGCCGGGAGCGGCGACGCGGCGCGGCCGGAGGCGGGGAGGGCGGGGGCGGCGCGGCGCCGGTCGGCGGGACCGGCGGGCTCACCGGGATCGGACCCGGAGCCGGACGGTGGGGGACGTTCGCACCCGGTACGGACACCCGGCCGGTGGCGCCACCGGAACCGGAACCCCCGGAAGCGGACCCGTCAACCCTCTCGGGGCGGTAGTGTGAATCTTCCCTCCCCACGGCCCCCTCCTCCCCGCTCGAAATCGCCTTGGGCGACACTACTTCGGTCCGAACACTATGCGGCGGCCGAGGCCGACGGGGGGCGTTCCCCCGCGCCGGGGGCGAACCGCTGGTTCCGTTAGCCAGCGTGGGCAAACGAGGGAGCGTGGGAGATGGATTTCGACGTCACGGTTGAGATCCCCAAGGGTCACCGCAACAAGTACGAGGTAGACCACGCGACCGGCCGCATCCGGCTGGACCGTACCCTCTTCACCTCCACGCAGTACC
>NZ_JAGPXV010000934.1:0-1567 GCF_018070405.1 Micromonospora sp. D75 | reverse complement strand
GTACGGATCATGACGGTCAGCGCATCCGGCGGCCTCGCGGCACCGGGTCGGTCTCGTCGTCGAACTCGCCGATGACCTCCTCCAGGAGGTCCTCCAGCGCGACGAACCCGATCGGCCGGGTCGGCCCGCCACCGTTGCTCACCAGCGCGAGCTGCGCCTGCTGCGCCCGCATGGCGGCCACCGCCTCGGTCACCGACGCCTCGGCCGGCAGCGTGAAGGCGTTGGTCATCAGCTCGTCCGCGGTCGCCGGGCGGCCGGTGGTGACGGCACGCACCGCCTCGCGTACGTGCACCAGGCCGCACACCTCGCCACCGGCGTCGACCACGGCGAGCCGGGACCGGCCGCTGTCGCGGGAGACGTGCTCGATCCGCTCGGCGGTCTCGTCGCGGCCCACCGTGACGATCCGGTCGAACGGCTCCATCACCTGCGCCACAGTGGTGCCCTGAAGCTCCAGCATGCTGCTGAGCAGCTGGTGCTGCTCGGCGCCGAGCAGCCCGTGCTCCCGGGACTGCTCCAGCAGGATGCGCAGCTCGTCCGGGCCGTGCACCTGGGCGAGCTGGTCCTGCTGCTGCACGCCGAACAGCCGCAGCATCGCGTTGGCGAGCCCGTTGAGCACGGAGAGCACCGGCCGGACGATCCGGGCGAAGGCCCGGAACGGCAGCGCCAGCAGCGTCGCCGAACGCTCCGCGTCGGTGATCGCCCACGACTTCGGGGCCATCTCGCCGACCACCAGGTGCAGGAACGTCACCAGGGACAGCGCGAACACCAGCGCCACCACGTGACTGGCCGCGGTGGGCAGGCCGACCGCGTGCAGCAGCGGGCTGATCAGCCGTTCGATGGCCGGTTCGGCCAGCGCGCCCAGACCCAGCGTGCACAGCGTGATGCCGAGCTGCGCGCCGGCCAGCATGAGGCTCAGCTCGCGGACGCCGTCGAGCGCCGCGCGGGCGGCCCGGCCGCCGCCGGCGGCCGACTGCTCCAGCCGGTACCGCTTGGCCGCGACGAGCGCGAACTCGGCGGCCACGAAGAACCCGTTGAGCGCCAGCAGCACCACGGAGAAGAACAACGCGAACCCGGGGGTCATGCCGCACCCTCCCCGGACACGTCGGCGGTGGACCGCAGCCGTACCGAGTCGGCCACGTGCCGGTCCACGGCGAGCACCTCGACCAGCACCCGCGGGCCGGACGCCGGCTCGTCGCCGTCGGCGGCGACCGGGATCTCCAGCCGGTCACCGACCTCGGGCACCCGGCCCAGCTCCCGCATCACCAGCCCGGAGAGCGTGTCGTACTCGGGCGCCTCGGGCAGCTCGATGCCGGTGCTGTCGGCGACCTCGTCGATGCGCCAGCGCGCCGGGACGACCCAGGAGCCGTCCTCCTGCCGCGCCGCGGCCCGGTCCGGCGGGTCGTCCTCGTCCCGGATCGGCCCGACCAGTTCCTCGGCCAGGTCCTCCAGCGTGATCACGCCGGCGAAGCCGCCGTACTCGTCGACCACGCAGGCGAGCTGCCGGTGCCCGGACCGCAGCCGGTCGAGCACCGTCGGCAGCGGCAGCGTCTCGGGCACGAGCAACGGG
>NZ_JAGPXV010000933.1:0-1568 GCF_018070405.1 Micromonospora sp. D75 | reverse complement strand
AGGCCAGCAGCGGGGCGCCGAGCAGGGCGGTGATGATGCCCGCGGGGATCTCGCCGGGCGGGGCGACCAGGCGGCCCGTCACGTCGGCCGCCAGCACCAGCGCGGGGCCGAGCAGCGCGGCGACCAGCAGCGTCCACCTGTGGTCGGCGCCCACGAGCGCCCGGGCCAGGTGCGGCACCGCCAGCCCGACGAACGCGATCGGCCCGGCTGCGGCCACCGCGGCGCCGGTGAGCAGCACGCCACCGCCGCCGGCGGCGAGCCGGACCAGGGCGACCCGGTGGCCGAGCCCCCGGGCCACGTCGTCGCCGAGGGCGAGCGCGTCCAGGCCACGGGCGGCCAGCAGGGCCAGCAGCACGCCGGCCGCCACGAACGGGAGCACCTGCCCGGCCACGCCGACGCCCCGGCCGGTCAGCCCGCCGACCACCCAGAAGCGGTACTCCTCGAACGTGCGGGCGTCGATGCTGAGCAGCGCGTACACGATGGCGCCGAGACCGGCGTCGATGGCCGCGCCGACGAGCGCGAGGGTGACCGGGCTGGCGCCGTCGCGGGCGCGGTTGGCGACCGCGAACACGAGCAGCCCGGTGAGCAGCGCGCCGGCGATGCCGAACCAGACGTACCCGGCGAGCGTGCCGACCCCGAACACGGCGATGGCCAGCACCACGCCGAACGAGGCTCCGGCGCTGATGCCGAGGATGCGCGGCTCGGCCAGCGGATTGCGGGTTACCGCCTGGAACAGCACCCCGGCCAGCGCCAGCGCGAGGCCGACGACCAGCCCGAGGACGGTACGCGGCAGCCGCATGTCCCGGACGACAGTGGTGGCGTCGCCGCCGTCCGGTGACACCAACGCGTGCCACACCTGGTCGACCGGGATGTGCCGGCTGCCGAGCGCCAGGCTGGCCAGCAGCGCCAGCAGGAGCAGCAGCGCCGCCGCCAGGGTGGCCGCGATGCGGCGGGGTGCGCCACGGCGGGCGGGGGCCCCGGCCCGCGCGGGCCGGACGGCGACGGTGGTCACGGGGTGGCACGCCTTCCGGTTAGGTACGCCTCACCTTAGCTGACCTGGTAAGGCGCACCTAACCCGCCGGTGTCGATGCCCGGCAACCCCTAGCCTGAGGACATGCGATTCGACAGGCACACGGTGGTGCTCCTGGTCCGCCCGGACGACGCGCCGGACCTGCCGCAGGACGCGCTCGACCGGATCCAGGACGCCCACCTGGCCCACCAGGCCGGGCTGGTGGAGCAGGGCGCGGTGCTCGCGGCCGGGCCGTTCCTGGACGGCGACGACGGACGCGTCCGCGGTTTCGTGGTGCTGTCGGTGGACCCGCAGATGGCCCGCGAGCTGTACGCGAACGACCCGGCGGTCCGCGCGGGCCGGCTCGTCGCGCAGGTCAGCAGCTGGATGGTGCCGGAGGGTCAGGTCCGCTTCGAGCAGGTGCCGGTGCCCCGCTCGATGCTGGAGGCCGCGGCCGGCGACTGAGCGTTGCGGCTCAGCGCGCCGGACCGGAGCGCCGGTCAGTCCTCCGCGGCCTGCCGGACACCCGGCACCACCGGGGTCGGCCACAGCGGGGCAC
>NZ_JAGPXV010000932.1:0-1569 GCF_018070405.1 Micromonospora sp. D75 | reverse complement strand
ACCGAGACCGGTTCGGTGACCGGCGGGCCCCAGGACCAGTCGCGGCGACGGCGGCGGCGCGCGTGCCGCGGGGCCACGACGAACAGCAGCAGGGTACGGCCGATCGTGAGCACCCCGACGAGAACGAAGAAGACGCCGAGCACCCCGAACATGCCGTCGGCGACGCGTACCGCGCCGACCAGCACGTGGCCCCGCAACCGCTCGTCGAGCGGGGCCGCCGTGTGCCCGCCCACCGGGCCGGACACACCCGCGGCCGCGAGCGTCTGGTTGAGTCCCTCGCTGACGGTGGTGAAGCGGTAGCCGCGTTCCAGCATCGCCGGGATGTAGCGGTCCAGCGCGGCCACGGTGCCGGCCCGGTCGCCGCCCGAGTCGTGCCACAGCGCGATGGTGCCGGCCGTCCCGTCCGGCGTGGCGTTCGCGATCATCTCCTCGACCGGGAGCAGCTCCCAGTCCCGGCTGTCGACGTCGTTGACGACCGTGAGGTAGCCCAGCTCGCCCGCCTGCCGCAGCATCGGCCAGTCCCGGTCGGTGTACGCGTCCGCCCGGGACGAGTACGGGAAGCGCAGCAGCGACGTCCGGACACCTGTGGTGCTGGCGATGGCGAGCTGCGTCTGCGCGTACTCCAGTTCGCGCCGCCACTCCGGCAGCGCGGCGAGGTCGGGATGGGTGAACGTGTGCACGCCCAGCTCGTGGCCCTCGGCCACCAGCCGGCGGGTCACCTCCGGGTTTCTGACGACCTGCGAACCGATGACGAAGAAGGTGCCCTTGACCTGGTACTTGTCCAGGACGCGCAGCACCTCCGGCGTCCACCGCGGGTCGGGTCCGTCGTCGAAGGTGAGCGCGACGGTGCGCGGCGGCAGGCGGTGCGACTGGGTCCGGCCCTCCGCGCCGACGTTGACGATCGGGCCGCCGCCGACCACCGAGCTGGGGACCTCCCGCTGGCTGCCGGGCGTCACCCGGTTGTCCGGTACGAACGCGGCGTTCGTGTACGCCTCGACGACCAGCAGACCGCCCAGGACGACCACGACCATGGCGACCAGGGCCCAGCTCGGCCGGGGCAGGAGACGCCGCCCACGGGACCGGCGCGCGCCGGGGATCTGCCGCACGCCGGGGATCTGCCGGACGTCCAGCACGGCTGTGGGCGCGTCGTCCGGCTGCCGCCCGGCCCGGTGCCGGCGGGCGGCCCGCACACGGCGGGGGTCCAGCGTGACTGTGGGCTGCTCACTTGTCTGCGGGTTCGGGCGGGCGGGCGCCTGGTCACTCATCGGCGGGCGCGACCGGCGCGGCGGGCGGGTCGACAACCGCCGGCGGGTCGACAACGGGCGGCGGCACCTCGGCGGTGGGGGCGGTGGGCGGCGCGGTGGTGGCCGGCGTCTGGACGGGCCGGGGCGCGGTCGGTGCGGTCCGGGTCGGCCGGGGATACCGAGGGCTCGGCGGGACCGTGGCGGCGGGGGCGACGGAGGTTGCCGGCACCCGCACCGGCGCGGTGCGGATGTCGGTGGGCGTGTCCGGCGTGGCACGGGTCGGCGCGGGGGTGTCCGACGGTTTCGGCGAGGGCAGCCGCTGCTC
>NZ_JAGPXV010000931.1:0-1571 GCF_018070405.1 Micromonospora sp. D75 | reverse complement strand
CCCCCCCCGCGGCCGGTGTCAGGCGACCACGGCATCGAGGGACTTCTTCAGCGCCTTCGGGGCGGTCGGCGTCTTCGGGGCCTTCGGGCGCAGGTCGAGCATCCGCTGGCCGATCTCCTGGAGCTGGTTACGGCCGAGCGCCTCCCGGACCTTCGGGAACCACTCCTGCTCCTCCTCCTCGACGTGGTGCAGCACGTTCTCGATCAGCACCGTCGTCTTGGCGTTGAACCGCTCGTCGTCGGCGTCCATGGTGAACAGCTCGAAGCAGAGCACGTCCGCGACGTGGTGCTCCTCGTACGACTCCAGGATGTCGTCCTCGACGTCGGGCACCAGCTTGCGGACCTCCGGGTACATCACCTCGTTCTCCAGGTAGGTGTGCACCGTCAGCGCCTCGAGGATCTGCTCGACGATCTTCCCGCGCTTGCTCGCCGGTCCCTCCTCGGCCTCCTGGAAGGCCTTGAACAGGCGGCGGATCTCCTTGTGGTCCTCCTTGAGCAGGACGATCGCGTCGGTGGACACCGGTTACCTCCTATAGTCGGCTGACGCTGCCCCCCTACCCGGGGCCCGACCAGGACAAACAGACCGGGCCCGGCGCGCTCGCCGGGCCCGGTCCACGCGGGTACGGGTTACTTCACCGCGTTGTACGCGTCCACGACACCGGCGCCGTAGAACCCGTTGCGCTTCCCGCCGGAGCAGGTCGCGTCGTACGCGTTCGGGCCCGCCGGGATCAGCGGCACCGGGTTGTACACGCCCGCCGGGCAGGACTTCGCCACCGCCGTGCGCTCCAGGAACGAGGAGAGCTGGCCCGGCGTCATGCCCGGGTGCGCGGACAGCGCCAGCGCCGCGACGCCCGCGGCGTGCGGGCCGGACATCGAGGTGCCCTGTTTGTAGCCCCACCCGTTGGTACGGGTGGCGGTGTTGAAGGTGGTGGACAGAATGCCGTCGGTGGACGTCGAGCGCGCGCCCTGGGTCCGGAACCGGGTGTCGCCACCGGGCGCGGTCACGTCGATCACGCCCTGGCCGTACGAGGAGTAGTAGCTCTTGTCACCGGTCGGGCCGACGGCGGCGACGGTCACCACGCCCGGCGCCTCGGCCGGGAGGACCAGGCAGGCGTTGGTGAGGTTCGCGCGCTCCTCCGGCGTGCCGTTGTTCGGGCTGCCGGTGTCGGTGATCTTGTGGGCCAGGTCGAAGTTCGCGTTGCCGGCCGACGCCACGTGCAGCACGCCCTGCGACTGCGAGTAGCGCAGCGCCCGCTGCACGGCCTGCCACACCGGACGCTGGCGGGCGTCGTTGCGGCAGTTCAGCTGCCACGGGTCGATGTAGTAGCTGTTGTTGGTGAGCTGGAAGCCGTGCTCGGCGGCCCACATGAACCCGCAGACCGCGGCCTCCGGGAAGATGTAGCCGTCGTCGTTGACCACCTTGACGGCGGCGACCTTCACACCCGGGGCGACGCCGGTGACGCCGACGCCGTTGACCGCGGCGGCGATGGTGCCCGCCACGTGGGTGCCGTGGTCGCTGGTGGTCGGGTTCCACGCCGGCTCGGCGGTGTCGGTGAGGCCGCCGATGCAGGA
>NZ_JAGPXV010000930.1:0-1577 GCF_018070405.1 Micromonospora sp. D75 | reverse complement strand
ATCGGCTACCTCCGCGAGCCCGAGAGCGCTTTCCTGGAGATGACCGCCGAGATGACCCGGGCCAGCCGGGTCACCGCCACCGAGCTGCGCGCGGCCCTTCAGCGTCCGGACGCGCCGGTGGTGCTGGACGTCCGCAACGCCGGTGAGCGGGAGCAGGGCGCGGTGGACGGTTCCCGGCACATCCCGCTGGCCGAGCTGACCCACCGCCTCGGCGAGGTGCCCGCCGGCCGTCCCGTCGTCGTGCACTGCGCCGGCGGCTACCGCTCCTCGGTCGCCGCCAGCCTGCTGCGCGCCGCCGGCCACGACGACGTGTCCGACCTGCTCGGCGGGTACGGCGCCTGGCAGGGCCTGCACGCCGCGGCGTGAACCGCCGGCCCGGGCCGGCGGGTCCCCTTGCCCGCCCGGCCCGGGCTCTCCGATCGTGCCGCCAGGATTAGTACTCCCCTCGCATGGGCAGACATTTGTCATCGGACACGCGATCGAGGGAGCTGACGGCATGGCGAAGGGCGACATCGACACCTACCAGCAGGACGGGCAGTGGAAGAACCGCCCGGAGGGCAACGAGCGCGCGAGCAGCCGCCACGACACCAAGGCGGAGGCGGAGGCGGCCGGCCGGGAGATGGCGGTCGAGCGCGGCGCCGAGCACGTGATCAAGAAGCAGGACGGCACCATCGGCGAGAAGAACACGTACCCCCGCGAGCGCGACCCCCGGGACATCCCGGGCTGAGCCCGCACCCTCCCACGCCACGGCGCCGGACCTGCACGGGTCCGGTGCCGTAGCGCGTACCGGCGGGTAGTGAGTGGCTGGCTAAATAGTTTTGTTCGGTTCCTACAACGGCTCCCGCTCAGGCTTCGGCCGTTACGACATGGCGCCGTACGCGCGCAGGCGGAAGGGTGAGGCAAGCCGGGGGCATCGTCGCCACCCGGCGCGCCACCGTGGTTCTATCGAAGGGGACGGTCACGTGTTCACCCGTGTCGCCATCGTCAACCGTGGTGAGTCCGCGATGCGGCTCATCCACGCGGTCCGGGAACTGGCCGCGGAGACCGGCAGCCGGATCGAGACCGTCGCGCTGTACACCGACGTCGACCGTACCGCCACCTTCGTCCGCGAGGCGGACGTCGCCTACGACCTGGGCCCCGCGTCCGCCCGCCCGTACCTGGACCTGAAGGCGCTGGAACGCGCGCTGGTGGAGACCGGCGCGGACGCCGCCTGGGTCGGCTGGGGTTTCGTGGCCGAGGACCCGGCGTTCGCCGAGCTGTGCGAGAAGATCGGCGTGACGTTCGTCGGGCCGAGCCCGGACGCCATGCGCAAGCTCGGCGACAAGATCGGCGCGAAGCTGATCGCCGAGGAGGTCGGCGTGCCGGTCGCGCCGTGGAGCCGCGGCGCGGTGGAGAGCCTGGAGGACGCGCTGCGCGCGGCGGCCGACATCGGCTACCCGCTGATGCTGAAGGCCACGGCGGGTGGCGGCGGGCGCGGCATCCGGGTGATCCGCAGCGACGCCGAGCTGGCCGACGCCTACGAGCGCACCAGCCAGGAGGCGGCGCGGGCGTTCGGCAGCGGCGTGGTGTTCCTGGAG
>NZ_JAGPXV010000093.1:0-13510 GCF_018070405.1 Micromonospora sp. D75 | reverse complement strand
GCCCGCTCACCGAGCGGGAGACCGAGGTGCTGCGTACGGCGCGCGGCGGCGGCACGGTGGCCGAGCTGGCGGCGACGTTGCACCTGTCCGAGGGGACCGTACGCAATCATCTTTCCGCAGCCATCGGCAAGACCGGCGCCCGCAACCGGGCCGACGCGGTGCGGGTGGCCGAGGCCAACGGCTGGCTGCTGGGCTGAGCCCGGTCAGGGCAGGCGGTCCACCACGACGAAGGCGGTGCCCGGCTCGACCTCGGTCAGCAGCAGGCGCTGGGCGCTGCGGGTCAGCCGGATGCAGCCGTTCGTGACGTTCTTGCCGAGCGTGTCGTCGTTGTACCAGCTGTGCAGTCCGATGTGGGCGCCGCGCAGCCCGGTCGGCACCGCACCCGGGTCGTCCGGGATCGCGCCGAGGGCGAAGATGTCGACGCCGCCGTAGACGGCCTCCGGGGGCGGGGTGCGGCCCAGCACGAACGTGCGGCCCAGCGGCGTGAGCTGCCCGGACATGCCGAGGCTGACCGGCCAGGTGCGCATCGCGCGCCCGTCCCGGCTCCAGGTGAGGCGGTGGGTGCGCCGTTCCACCACGATCTGGTCGCGCAGCGCCACCGTGGTCCAGCCGCCCGAGGGCAGCCAGGCGATGGTGCGGTTGGCCGACGGGAGCAGCACGGCGGTCCAGCCGGAGCGGCGTTCGACGATCGGCACGGTGAGCCGTACGCCGTTGATGGTCGGCGCGAGGAAGGCCAGCGGACGGCCGCCCGGCGCGTCGTACGCGGCCACGTTGCGGTTCGGGCGCAGCCCTTCGCCGAGCTGGCGGGTGTCGGCCGGATCCGGGTCGGGCGGGAAGCCGCGCGGCGCCGGGTCGTAGGTGATCACCGGCAGGTCGTCCGGCGGGCGCGCGGCGGGCGGCACCGACTCGTACGGCGACGGGCTCGGCGCGGCGGTCGTGCTCGTGGGCGCGGCGACGACCGGCGTTGACGGGCGCGCGGGCGTGACGGTGAGCGCGCGGCCGACCAGCAGCGCGGTGACGAGCAGCAGCGGTACGGCGAGCGCGGCGATCAGCCAACCGGGAGGTCGGCGCGCGGCAAACCGGTCGAACAGCACGAAACTGACTGTAACCGACCGGAAGCCCCCGTACCCGGTACTACGGGTACGGGGGCTTCGCGGCCCGGGTGGCTCAGCTGAGCTTCGCGCCGATGTGGATGGCGATCGCGTCGTGCGCGGGGACGTTCGCGGCGAACCAGCCGGACGAGTCCACCGTGATCACCGGACCGCTGCACGAGCCGTTGCTGAACGTGCCGTGGACGACGTCGCAGTAGCGGCCGGCCGGCAACCCGGTGTAGTACGAGCGGCCGTTCACCGCGCTGCCCTCGTCGTTGATCGTCAGGTAGCCCTTGCCGGTACGGCTGAACGCGATGTGCTGGTAGCCGTTGTCGTACCAGTTGGAGACCCCGGCGCCCTCGGTGGCGTTGCGGAAGCCGACCATGTTGGCGATGACCGGCCAGCGGTGCTCGCACTCCCAGCCCGAGTAGCAGGTGACGTTGGTGATCCGGTTGCTGCCGTCGGCGGGCGGGCCCTGGTCCCGGCCGCTGTAGGTGAAGCTCGACATCACCGCCGGGGTGCCGTACGGCCAGGCCAGCATGAACGCGTTGGCCAGCGCGTACGTGCCGCGGTCGCGGTAGGTGAGCACGCCGCCCTCGCGCTGGGTGTCGTGGTTGTCGGTGAAGACCACCGCCTTCGCGCTCGACAGGTAGCCCCAGGACTCACCGAAGTTCTTCAGGTACGCCAGCCGCTCGTTGTTGAACATCCGGGCCAGGTCCTTGCCGTACCGGAACTCGTGCACGTCACCGTTGCCGGTGTACTCGGTCGGCTGGATCGGCTCGCCCGCGCCGTAGATGACCTCCTGCACCAGGTACGCGCTGCGGTTCAGCTTGGCCTTGATCGCGGCGATGTCGGCGGCCGGCATGTGCTTGCTGCCGTCCAGGCGGAACCCGTCGACGCCGAGGGAGAGCAGGTCGTTGAGGTACGCGGCGAGCCGGCCGCGCACGTACTCCGACTCGGTCTTGAGGTCGGCGAGGTTGACCAGCTCGCAGTTCTGCACCTCGTACCGGTCGTTGTAGTTGGCGATGTCGTTGTTGCCGTTGCGCCCGCAGTAGTGGAAGTCCTGCGCCGAGTAGATGCCGGGATAGTTGTAGTGGCCGTACGACGAGCCGGCCCACCCGGTGCCGCCGTTCTCCTGCCCGGACATGTGGTTGACCACGGCGTCGACGATCACCTTCACGCCCGCCGCGTGGCACGTGTTCACCATGGACTGGAACTGCGCGCGCGTGCCCTTGCGGGACTCGATCCGGTAGCTGACCGGCTGGTACGACACCCACCACGGGCTGCTGTTGACGTGCTCCTGGGGCGGGGACACCTGCACGTAGCCGTAGCCCTTCGGGCCCAGTGTGCTGGTGCACTCGGCGGCCACCGACGTCCAGTTCCACTCGAAGAGCTGGACGATGACCTTCTTGGCGCCCGGGGTGGCGGCGGTGGCCGGGGGAGCCGCCGCCGTGATCGGGACGAGCAGGCTGGCGGCCAGGCCCAGGGCGAGCGCCGCGGCGCGGAATCGGCGTCGATGCATCAGGACTCCTGCGGGGGGTGCGGGGGATGCGGGGGAGTGGAGCCTGTCTCAGTGCTGGCTTCTTGCAGCCCGCGCTGAAATTTTGCGGCAAGGTTACGAGAATGTTGCAAGGACTGTCAACGTATGGGCATTCGTCGTTGCGTCAGGCGCTACACGCGCGTCCGGACCGGACGGTTCGAAAAACCGGCCGAGAAATTCGCCACCGGAGGTGATCCGTCCGCGCCGTCGCTCCGTACCTGAGTGGGGAGCAGGGTCGGCCGGTGGGGGCGCCGCCGCGAGACGATCGAGGAGCAGATGGCCCGGGCACAGCAGAACGAGAAGACGACGACCGTCCGGACCACCACCAGCAGCCGTGGTGCCCGGACCATGTCGAAGTCCGCGATCGCGGCGCTGACCGCTTCCGCACTCGGCCTCGCGTGGGCCGGAGTGGAGCTGGCCGGCGCCGGCGGGCTCATGTACTCGTACGGATTCTTCTTCACCGAGTTCTTCGCCGGGGTGGTCGCCCTGGTCGCGCTCAGCATCACCGTCATGCTGGGCCTGCTCGCCACCGACCGCCTCGTGCTGCTCATCCGGCACCGCGTGCTGCTCCAGTCCGCGCACCGCGCCACCGGCGTGCTCGGCGTGGCCGGACTGGTCTTCCACGTCATCACCAAGGTGGCGATCGGCCGGGCCGGCCCCACCGACGCGGTGGTGCCGTTCATCGGCGGCGCCGGCCTCTACGTCGGACTCGGCACCGTCGCCGCGCTGCTGATGGTGGGCGTGCTCTGGACCGGAATCGTCCGGGTCCGGTTCGCCGGCGTCGGTCCCAAGTGGTTCTGGCGGGCGCTGCACTCGATGGCCTACGTGTCCTGGCCGTTCGCGCTGGTGCACGGCCTCAACGCCGGCCGGCCCGCGGCGACCTGGGTGCTGCTCAGCTACCTCGCCTGCGTGCTGGCCGTGGTGCTGGCGCTGATGGTGCGGCTCTCCGTCCACCTGGGCAAGCGCAGCCGGGAACAGCACCAGGCCGCCGCGCTCAACAAGGCCATGGCCGGCAAGGCCGAGGAGCGGACCGGCGTGTTCGCCGTGCTCACCCGCAAGAAGGACAGCGCCAAGGAGGACAGCGGCGCCGGCCGGGGCCGCTGGGCCGAGGCCACCGCCACCTGGACCGCGCCGGCCGGCACCGCCCGGCGGCGCGACCCCGAGCGGTTCGCCGTACCCGTGGTGCCGGAACCCGGGTCGCTGCGGGAACCGGTCCGCGCGGCCGCCCGCCGCCGCGACGAGGAGCGCGAGCCGGTCCTCTTCGACCGGGACGAGGAACTGGTGCCGGCACGCCGGTCCGACAGTGAACGCTCCCGCCGTCGTCGCCGGTCCGAGGAGGAGCCGGCGGGCCGCCGGTCCCGCACCGACGAGGAGCGGGTGAGCCGCCGGTCCCGGACCGACGAGGAGCGGGTCGGTCGCCGCTCCCGGGCCGACGAGGACGTCGCCGCCCGCTACTCGGCCCCGCCGGAGAGCGGTGGCCGCCACTCCGCGCCCCCGGACACCGGGGGCCGCCACTCCGCCCCGCCGGACAGCAGCCGGTACGCCACCCCGGCCGAGGTGGCCCGCTACTCCGCGCCGCCGCGTGCCGGCAGCGAGCCGGAGGAGCCGTGGGACAGCCCGCGCCGCTGGGAGACCCGCCCGGTCTCCGGTGAGCCGATCTCGGCCGGGCCGATCTCCGGCAGCCCGATGTCGGCGCAGCCGCTCAGCGGATCCGGCCGGCGCTACCGGGACGAGGAGGACGTGCCGGAGGAGCCGGACTACTGGCGCCCGCCGGCCCGCTACGACGCCGACGAGGCGTTCGTGGACGACACCCCGACGCTCGTCGACCTCGCCTCCCGTCGCGCCATGCGGGCCGGCAAGGACAGCCGGTCCGGCCGTCGCAAGCGGGCCGACGCGGACGCGGTCGACGGGGCGTACTGGGCCGGGCTGCGGGGTGAGGCCCGGTGACGCGGCAGACCACGGTCCCACCGGTCGCCTGCGTCGGCGAGCCCCGCCTGACCGCCGGGTTCGCCGAGTTCGGCCGGCTCGACCTGCTCGCCCACGAGGAGGTGCACGGCCCGATCGGCCCGATGGAACCGGCGGCGCTGCTGCGGCTCGCCGAAGCCATCGACCTCAAGGGCAAGGGCGGCGCGGGCTTCCCGTTCGCCCGCAAGCTGCGCGCGGTGCTGGAGTCCTGCGAGCGGCAGGACCTCTCCGCCGTGGTCGTCGTCAACGCCACCGAGGGGGAACCGGCGAGCTGGAAGGACAAGGTGCTGCTCACCCGCGCCCCGCACCTGATCCTGGACGGCGCCGCGCTGGCCGCGTTCGCGCTGGACGCGGAGGAGATCGTCATCGGCGTCGCCGACGACGACGTGGGCCGGCCCTCGCTGGCCGAGGCGCTGCAGGAACGCCGGATGCCGGTGCCCACCACGATCGTCACGGTGCCGCACCGGTTCATCTCCGGCGAGGGCGGCGCGCTTGTCAACGGCATCAACGGCCTGCCGCACATCCCGCCCGGCACCAAGAAGCGCTCCAGCGACTCCGGCGTCGGCGGGCTGCCCACCCTGCTGTCGAACGCCGAGACGTACTCCCAGCTCGCCGTCGCCGCCCGGATCGGCCCGTACGAGTACGCCGCGCTCGGCACCGACGACGAGCCCGGCACCGTGCTGCTCACCGTCACCGGGTCGGCGAAGCGGCCCGCCGTGGTGGAGTGCGCCGCGGGCACCCCGCTACGCGAGATCCTCGACCTGTGCGAGGTGCCGCCCGGCCCGGGCATCCTGATGGGCGGCTACCACGGCAAGTGGATCACTGCGGCGGCGGCGGACCGGGCCGAGGTGTCCCGCAAGGGGCTCACCGCCGTCGGCGGCACGCTCGGCGCCGGCATCATCGTGCCGCTCGGCGCCGACACCTGCCCGCTCGGCGAGGCCGCCCAGGTCGTGCGGTACCTGGCCGGTGAGTCCGCCGGGCAGTGCGGCCCGTGCAAGATGGGCCTACCCGACCTGGCCCGCTCGGTCGACCTCGCGGTCTCCGGCAGCGCCCCGGTCGAGCTGGTCCGCGCCGCGGCCGGGGACGTCAAGGGACGCGGCGCGTGCAGCCACCCGGACGGCACCGCCCGGTTCGCGCTGTCCGCCATGGAGGTGTTCGCCGACGACCTGCGGCTGCACGCCACCGGCGAGGGCTGCGGCAAGCGGGTCAAGGGCACGATGGGCCTGCCCGGCGCGCCCGACGCCAACCCGCAGAAACTCACGCTCGACTGGTCCCGTTGCGACGGCCACGGGCTCTGCGCGCACGTGGTGCCGGACTTCATCCGGCTCGACGGCAACGGCTACCCGGCGTTCCCGCCCACCCCGGTGCCGACGTGGCTGCGCGAAGGCGCGCTCAAGGCGGTAAAGGTCTGTCCCGAACTCGCGCTTCGCCTGGTCCGGGCCGAGTAGAACCCAGGAGCCGCCGATGCGTACCGCCGTTCGTGTGACCGCCGCCGTCGTACTCGCAGCCACGCTCGCCACCGGCTGCGCGGCCGGGCCCGAGGCCGGGGCGGTGGCACCCGCGGCCCCCGCCGCCGCGCCCCCGGACGTCGCGTCCCCCGCCGCGACGTCGGGCGGGCCGACGTCCGCGCCACCGGCCGCGGTGCCGGCCACGCTGACGTTCACCGGCAAGACCCTCGACGGTACGGCGTTCTCCGCCGCCGACCTGGCCGGGCGGCCGGTGCTGCTCTGGTTCTGGGCGCCCTGGTGCGCCACCTGCGCCAGCCAGGCGTGGACGGTCGCCGAGATCGCCCCCGCCTACCGGGACACGGTCCCGATCGTCGGCGTCGCCGGGCTCGGCGAGCAGAAGGCGATGAAGGACTTCGTCACCGAGTTCGACCTGGGCGGCACGACCCAGATCGACGACCGCAACGGCGCGCTGTGGCGCCGTTTCAAGGTGACCGAGCAGAGCACGTTCGTCGTCCTGGACCGGACCGGCCGGGTCGTCCACCAGGGATTCCTGGACGGTGAGGCGCTCACCCGGCAGGTCGAGACGCTGGCCCGGGGATGACCGGCGCGCTGCTGCTCGCCCTGACCGCCGGCATGCTCGGCGCGGTCAACCCGTGTGGCTTCGCGATGCTGCCCGCGTACCTGTCACTGCTCGTCGCCGGGCCCGACGGCGGGCGCGGCGCGGTCGGCCGCGCGCTCACCGCGACGGCCGCGCTCACCCTCGGGTACGTGCTGGTGTTCGGCGCGTTCGGGCTGGCCGTGGCACCGGCCGCCGACTGGTTGCGCCCTCGGCTGCCGTGGCTGACGGTGACGCTCGGCGTGCTGCTGGCGCTGGCCGGGTGCTGGCTGCTCGCCGGCAAGCGGCTGCCCGCCCCGGGCCCGCTGCGCGTCGCGCCCCGGCTCACCCGCACCTGGCCGTCCATGGTGCTGTTCGGCGCGGCGTACGCGCTCACGTCGCTGAGCTGCGCGATAGCGCCGTTCCTGGCGATCGTGGTGACCAGCATGCGGGCCGGGTCGCCGCTGCGCGGGCTGGCGCTGTTCGGCGCGTACGCGGTGGGCATGGCGCTCGTGGTCGGGGTGGCCGCGCTCGCCGTGGCGCTGCTGCGCGGCCGCGTCGTGGCGCGACTACGCGGCGCGGGCGCCTGGGCGCCGCGTCTGAGCGGCCTGGTGCTCATGGTCGCGGGCGGCTACGTCGCCTGGTACGGCTGGTACGAGGTGCGCCTCGCCCAGGGCCGGTACGACGCCTTCACCGACCCGGTGATCCGCGCCGCCGCCGACATTCAGCAGACCCTGGTGAAGGCCGTCGACACTCTGGGCCCCGCCGTCCTCGCGGCCTTGCTCCTGGCCGCCGTGCTCCTCACCCGCCGCCGCCCCCTTTCCCGCGATCTTGCGGTTGGGGCCCGGGCGGAAGGGGTGAAGCGGACTTCTCGCGGGCCGGAAGTGCAAGATCGCGGGGAAGGGACGGGGACGGCGGCGGCGGGGGAGCGGGTCAGCGCGGGGTGAGGCGGTCGGTGCCGAGCTTGTCGCGCAGGACCTCCGGGACCACCACCGAGCCGTCGGGCTGCTGGTGCTGCTCCAGGATGGCCGGGAACAGGCGGCTGGTGGCCAGCGCCGAGCCGTTGAGCGTGTGCACGAAACGGGTCTGCTTCGCGCCCGGCTCGCGGTAGCGGATCGCCGCCCGGCGCGCCTGGTAGTCACCGGCCCAGGAGACCGACGACACCTCCTTGTACTTGCCGGTGCTCGGCATCCACACCTCGACGTCGAGCGTCTTCTTCATCGAGGCACTGGCGTCACCGGCGGCCAGCAGGCTGGTCTGGAAGTGCAGACCGAGCTTGCCGACCAGGCCCTCGACGTGCCCGACCATCGCCTCCAGCGCCGCGCCCGCCTGCTCCGGCAGCGTGAACTGGAAGATCTCCACCTTGTTGAACTGGTGGCCGCGCACCGTGCCGCGCTCGTCGGAGTGCGAACCGGCCGCCTCGCGCCGGTAGCACGGCGTGTACGCGAACGCCTTCAGCGGCAGCTTCGGCGTCTCCAGGATCTCGTCCTGGTACGCGCCGAGGATCGCCGTCTCCGCCGTGGGCAGCAGGAACTGGCCGCGCGAGGACGACTGCTTGTCGATGTGGTAGACGTCGTCGTGGAACTTGGGGAACTGCCCGGCCGCGTAACCGGCGCTGTCCAGCAGCAGGTGCGGCGGGAGCAGGAACTCGTAGCCGGCCTGGATGTTCTGCTCGATCAGCCAGTTCACCAGCGCCCACTCCAGCCGGGCGCCCAGACCGGTGTACATCCAGAAGCCCGAGCCGCCGAGCTTCACGCCCCGCTCGTGGTCGACCAGGCCGAGCGCGCGGCTCAGCTCCACGTGGTCGCGTACCTTCTCGATGGCCGGCGCCTCACCGAACGTCCGCACCACCCGGTTGGCCTCCTTGCCCCCGGCGACCACGTCGTCGGCGGGCAGGTTCGGCAGCTCGCTCATCACCGCGCGGAGCCGGGACTGCACCTCGTCGAGCTGGGACTCCAGCTCCGCGAGCTGCTTGCGCTCGGCCTCCGGGGCGACCGGCTGCGGCGTGCCGCCGGACCGTTTCGCCTCCGCGTACGCCCGCGCCTCGGCCTTGCGGCGCTGCCGCTCGGCGTCGATCTCCGTGATCAGGGCGCGTCGTTCCTGGTCGAGCCGCTGGATGTCGTCCAGCGTCCGGGTGACCTCGGCGGGATCCAGACGCTTCGCCAGCGCGGTCGCCACCGCCTCGCGATCCTTCCGGATCAACTCCATGTCGAGCATGCTGCTCGTACGCCTCCGTCCAGGCAGTCAGGTGGGACCTCCAGATGCTACCGTCGCGCCCCCGTCGCCCCGGCCCGGCCCGCACAGCCCGCCGCCACGGGGCCCGTTTCGGTGACGGCGCGTGACGGTGGTGCTGTCGGAGGGGGTGTGCTCACAGTCCGTGACGGTGTGCTGGTGCCCGCTCCGACCCGCGTCCGCTGGTGGGCGTGCTGACCTGGTCAATCTGACGGATTCGCCTTCGGGCGGGTGTGCCCCTTCGGCGACTTTGCTCTGCAGCCACCGACGCGGCGTTCGACGCAGCGTCAGCGTCGCGCGGATGGCTGCAGAGCAAAGTCCGCGAGGGGCAAACATCCCGGGGGAGCGTTCGCATCACGCACAGTCACTGACGTCTTCCGCCGGGGCCTGGCGGAGGCCGGGTGGCGGAGCCCGGGTGGCGGAGGCCGGGGAGCGCTGAGCGTCAGAGGCGTACCGGCATCAGGACCGAGAAGGCGTGCGCGTCGTCGGCCCGCCGCACGGCGAGCGGGGCGATCGGCCCGTCCAGCTCCAGCACGAGCTGGCCGTCGCCGGACCCCAGCGCGTCCAGCAGGTACTCCCGGTTGAGCCCAACCCGAAGCGCGTCAGCGCCGGCCGCGCCGGCCGGGTCGACAAGGCGCAGCTCGCCGCGGCCGTCCAGGCCGAGCGCCACGACCTCGTGCTCGACGCCCTCGTGCGCGCGGTGGCAGACCGGGACGCCGTCGGCGGTGAGCGCCGCGCGCAGCGCCGCGCCGTCGACCGGGATCCGGTACGCGGGTACGTCACCGAGCTGCGCGCGCAGCAGCCGGCGGTAGTCCGGGAAGTCGTACGGCAGCGGTACGGCGGTCAGCGGCCGGTCCGCCACCGTGACGGTCACCCGGCCGGGAGCGACGACGACCTCGGCGACGTCCGAGCCGTCGAGGCCCGACACCGAGCCGGCAGCGTCCAGCAGCGCCCGCAGCTCGTCGACGGCGGCCACCGGCAGCAGCACGCTCACCGGCGGGCCGTCGACGGTGCCGGCGACCCGGGCCACGGCGAGCCGGTGCCGGTCGGTGGCGATCAGGTTCACCCCGTCGAGGGCGACCTCCAGCAGCACGCCGGACAGGACCGGCAGCTCGGGGTCGGCGCCGACGGCGAAGCGTACGGCGTCCACGGCGGCGGCCAGGTCGGTGCGGGCCAGCGCGAGGCGGGTGGTCACTGTGGGCTCCTCCGGGTCGATCAGGCAACGGATCCGGGAGAGCTCGCGACGCGCGTCGGCCAGGCCGTCCTCCAGGCGGCGCAGGTGCGCGTCCAGCAGCCGGTGCACCTCGGCCGGCCGGTGCCGGTTCCGCAGCGCCTCGGCGATGCCGGCCAGCGGCATCCCGACCCGGCGCAGCCCGGCCACCAGCCGGGCCGGGTCCACCTGCTCCTCGGTGTACCAGCGGTAGCCGGTCACCGGGTCCACCCGGGCCGGGGCCAGCACCCCGGAACGGTCGTAGAACCGCAGCGCGCTGACCGTCAGGCCACTGGCCCGGGCCAGCTCGCCGATGCTGCGAAGCTCGCTCTCCACGGCCGTCATCCTGTGACCTCAAGCGGGTCGAGGGTCAACCTCACGCCGGCAGCGTGCGGAACGTGATGCCCGCGCGTACCAGCCGGTCCAGCAGCGCGTCGCCCATCGCCGCGACCGGCGTGACCTGCCCGGCGGTCTCCGGCAGGTCGTCGAAGGCCAGGCAGAGCGCCGACTCGGCGAGCATCTTGGCCGTCTCGTCGTAGCCCGGGTCGCCGCCGGCCACCTCGGTCACCACCCGGCGGTCGCCACCGGTGCCCACGAACCGCACCCGGAACCACGACTTGGCCCGCTGCTCGGCGGTCGGGCCCTGCCCGGAGGCGAGCCGTCCGAGCAGCCAGCGCCGCGTCGGCGCCACCTTCACCAGCCCCATCACACCGGCCAGCCCGACACCTGCGACGAGCACCGTGGGCAGCCGCCTCAGCGCGGCGAAGTGCCGGTAGCGGAAGTCCGGGCCGTACTCCGGGCGGGCCGCCGCGGACCGGCGGACCACCTGCGGGTCGATGGTGGGCAGGGGCACCGCCCACTGGCCGAACTCGCGTACCCGGCCGACCTTGCCCGGCACCGCGCGGACCCGGCGCCCGTCGGGCTTCGGCTCCATCGCCCGCCGCGCCCGCGCCGCGCGGCTCGTCTCACCGGTACGGGAGAACGCGGTGAGCGCCGAGTGGTACGTACCGGCGGAGAACCGGCCACCGGCCCGCACGTACCCGTCCACGGCGATCGGCCCGTCTGCGGGCAGTTGCTTGACCGTGTACCAGACGCCCAGGTCGTGCGGGATCGAGTCGAAGCCGCAGGCGTGCACCAGGCGGGCCCCGGTGCGTAGCGCCTCGGCGTGGTGCCGCACGTACATCCGGTCCACGAACTCCGGCTCACCGGTGATGTCGAGGTAGTCGGTGCCGGCCGCGGCGCACGCGGCCACAAGCGGCTCGCCGTGGTGCACGTACGGCCCGACGGTGCTGGCCACCACCCGGGCGCACTCCGCCACCGCGCGCAGCGACGCCGGGTCGGTCACGTCGGCGGTGAGCAGCGGCAGCTCGGCCAGGGCCGGGTCGATCGCGGCGAGCCGCTCCCGCACCGCGGCCAGCTTGTCCGGGTTACGCCCGGCCAGCGCCCAGCGCAGCCGCTCCGGCGCGTGCCGGGCCAGGTACTCGGCGGTCAGCCCGCCGGTGAAGCCGGTGGCGCCGAACAGGACGAGGTCGTACCGACGGTCTGCGCGCATCCGCCGAGTGTGCCATCCACGGCGCTCACCTTCACGGCGTGAAGACCACCCGGACGCAGCCGTCGGCCCGGTCGCGGAACAACGCGTACCCGTCGGTGCCGCGCTCCAGCGGCATCCGGTGCGTGGCCAGATGCTCGGTGACCAGCTCGTCGCGGGCCATCCGGGCCAGCAGCTCCGGGATCGCCGTCGCGCCCCGCCGCCGGGCCGCGCGGACGGCGAGGCCCTTGTCCGCGAGCGCGCCGAGCGGGAACCGGTCCACCACACCGGGCCGGGCGTCGAGCACCACCACGACGCCGCCCTTGCGGCACGCGTGCACCGCCTCGCGCAGCGCCGCCCCGCCGTCCGCCTCGGTCAGCGGCCACCGGTTCGGCTCGGCCGGCACCCCGGAGGCGTCGACGCAGACGTCCGGGCCCCGGCCGCCGCTGCGCTCCCGCAGCTCGGCGAGCACGTCCACGTACCTGTGGTTGAGCGCCTCCACCCCGGCGTGCCGGGCGACCATGCTCAGCCGGTCGTCCCGGTCGTCGACCACGATCACCCGGTCCGCGCCCCGGGCCACCGCCGCCCCGGCGGTGAGCTGGCCGACCGCGCCCGCGCCCCACACCGCCACCACGTCGCCCGGGGCGACCTCGCCCAGCTCCGCGCCGTACCAGCCGGCCGGCGCGGCGTCGGCGGCGAACACCGCGCGGTCGTCGCTCACCGACTCCGGTACGGCGAACGCGCCCACGTCCGCGTACGGCACCCGGACGAACTCGGCGTGGCCACCGGCGAACCCGCCCAGCCGGGCCGGCCGGCCGAAACCGCCCGCTGATGGCTGGCCCCACTCCGGCTCGGCGGTCACGCCGCTCGTGCCGTTGTCGCAGCAGGCGAGCAGCCCCTGCCGGCAGAACCAGCACGCCCCGCAGGCCACCGCGGCGCCCACCACCACCCGGTCGGCGACCCGGTGCCGGAGTACCTCCGTACCGACCTCGACCACCTCGCCGAGGAACTCCCGTCCGAGCACCTCCCCGGCGGACGCCTCGGGCACCCGCCCGTCCAGGAGCGGCAGGTCCGCGCCGCAGGTGATGCTGCGCCGCACCCGCACGATCATGTCCTGGGCGTTGCGCAGCTCCGGGTCCGGGACGTGGCGCACCTCCACCGCGTCGGCCCCGGCCCAGCACAGCGCCCTCATCGCACCGGTCCCGGCCGCTCCAGCGGCGAACGGTCCGCCCGCAGCACCTCGCCGGTCTCCAGGAGCTGCTTGGTCTGCCGCAGCACGTGGCGCAGGTACCGGCCCGGGTCGTCACCGACCAGGTGCGCGGCGAACCCCGGCAACGTGCACTCCCCGCCCAGCGGACGGATCGCCAGCTCCGTGCCGCGACCGCCCGGCGCGGGGCGGGCCCACACCTCGACCGCCCCGTCGAGACGGCGCAGCGGCTCGGGCCACCGTCCGGCCGGGAGCACCCGCTCGGGCTCGGCGGCCACCGTCACCTTCTGCCAGCGCCCCGGCCGTGGATCCGTTGCGGCCCGCTGCGGCAGGCGATCGGCCAGCCTCCGCGCCCCGCCGGCCGCCAGCGCCAGCGCGCCGGCCGCCAGCCGTCTGATCCGCGCCACCTGACCTCCCGAGGTCCCGGCCTCGGGCGGCCGGCGCTGCCCGGCCGGCCGCCCGCGTGCCTCCAGGGTGGGCGAGGGGCGGGTGAGCCGGGGTCGCCCCGAAGGGGTGAACCGGCCCGGTTCGGGTAACCGCTGCCCGCGTCGACAGGGGGAGGGATGCATGCCGGAGGAGGCCGACCAGGTCCGGTTCGTGGCCGCGCCGCACGACACCAGCGAGATCACCGGTACGTCCAATCTGCGTACCGCCGGCATCGATTCGCCCGACCTGGCCGGTGGTCCGCTGCCGG
>NZ_JAGPXV010000929.1:0-1579 GCF_018070405.1 Micromonospora sp. D75 | reverse complement strand
CCGTACACGAGCGGCTCCCGGCCGCCGCCGGCCCGGACGATCCACTTGAACCCGGTGAGCGTCTCGTCGTAGGGCAGCCCCCGGGCCGCCGCCATGGCCCGCAGCAGCGCCGAGGACACGATCGTGGTGGCGTACAGGCCGGTCACGCCGCGTCGCATCAGGTGGTCGGCGAGCAGCGCGCCCACCTCGTCGCCGCGCAGCATCCGCCAGGACCCGGCGTCGCGTACGGCCACCGCGCAGCGGTCCGCATCCGGGTCGTTGGCGATGGCGAGATCCGCGCCGGTGCGGTCGGCGAGCGCGACGAGCAGGTCCACCGCGCCCGGCTCCTCCGGGTTGGGGAAGCTGACGGTCGGGAACGCCGGGTCCGGCTCGGCCTGCTCCGGCACCACGCCCGGCACGCCGAACCCGGCGTGCGCGAACGCGGCGGTCAGCACCGCGCCGCCCACCCCGTGCAGCGGCGTGTACGCCACCTTCAGGTCGCGCGGCCCGGTCGGGTCCACCACGGCGGCGGCCCGTTCCACGTACGCGGCCACCAGGTCGTCGCCGAGCACCTGCCCGGCCGGGCCGAGCGGCACCTCGGCGAGCGGGCCGACGGCCCGGATGGCCGCCTCGATGCCGGCGTCGGCGGGCGGCACGATCTGCGCGCCCGCGCCCAGCTCACCGCCGAGCTGCGCGCCCAGGTAGACCTTGTAGCCGTTGTCCTGCGGCGGGTTGTGGCTGGCGGTCACCATCACCCCGGCGACCGCGCCGAGCTGCCGGACCGCGAACGCCAGCACCGGCGTGGGCAGCGGCCGGGGCAGCAGCAGCGCCGGACGGCCCGCGCCGGTGGCCACCTGGGCGGTGCGCTCGGCGAAGGCCAGCGAGCCGCGCCGGGCGTCGTACCCGATCACCAGCGGGCCCTCGCCGCCCTGGGCGGCGAGCCAGCGCACGAGCCCGGCGGCGGCCTGGGTGACCACGGCGAGGTTCATGCCGTTCGGCCCGGCGCGCAGCGGGCCGCGCAGTCCGGCGGTGCCGAACGTCAGCGGGCCGGCGAACCGGTCGGCCAGGTCGGTCGCCGTGCCGGGCAGCCCGTCCAGGACGGCGCGCAGCTCGTCGCGGTCAGCCGGGTCCGGGTCGTCGGCGAGCCAGCGCTCGGCTCGGACGCGAAGGTCGTCTAGGTCAGTGGTTTCCGCCGCCATTGCCTCTTGATAGCACGGCGGCGGATCACCACTGGCCGTCGGCCTCGACTCAGTTCGCCTCGGTGAGCTGGAACGAGCCGACCATCGCGTCGAAGATCGGCTTGCTCTCCGCGAACCGCGCGTCGGTCGAGGAGAGGTAGAACGAGTAGACCTTGCCGTCCTTGACCACGCCCCGCCAGATGCCGTGACGCATGGACTCACCCTCACCGCAGGTGTATTCGAGCTGGCCCGCGGTCTGCCCGGCGAGCGGCTGCTCGGAAACCGACACCTCGGTGTATGGGGCGGGACAGGTTTTGCTCTTGGCGCTGTTCTTGTTCAGGTTCCGCGAGGCGAACTCGGCCCAGCTGATCGAGGTGCCGCCCCACGGCTCGGCGATCACCCGCACCTTGCGGCCCTCGTCC
>NZ_JAGPXV010000928.1:0-1588 GCF_018070405.1 Micromonospora sp. D75 | reverse complement strand
GGGTCCATGCAGCGTCGACCTCCCCCACCGTCGACCCCGGACGTCGGAGGACCAGAGTACGAATCGTCTTCGGCCGACGCCACCCCTGTTACGCCGGACGGCGACCGCGCGGCGACGCTCAGGTGATGTCGCGGCGCATCGGGACGACCACGGCGATCGCGGCTGCGGCGAGCGCGTACCCGGTCAGCAGCAGCGCGCCGGCCGCCGGCGGCAGGAGCGCGACGGCGTCGCTGCCGAGCTGCGCGGACATCGCGTCGGCGACGTACGTGAAGTCGGTGAGCGCGGCGGTGGCGCCGCCGGGCAGGAGCGGGTAGAGCGCGTTGACGCCGGGGATCATCATCAGTACGGGCTCGGCCAGGTACAGGTAGCCGACCACGACGCACACGGCCGCGACCTGGTTGCGGAGCAGCGCGCCCACGCCGGTGCCGACGAGCAGGTACACCGCCATCGCGACGCCGATGCGGGCGAGCAGCGCCAGCACCGTGGGGGCGGGCAGGCCCGGCGACACGCCACGGGCGGCGGCGACTGTGAACAGGGCTGCCGCGGCGGCGACGGCGAGCAGGAGGCCGTAGGCGAGGCCGACGATCGCGTGGGTGGCGAGTTTGGCGGCCAGCACCCGCCCTCGGCGCGGCGCGAACATGAACGTGACGGCGGCGGTGCCGTGCCGGTGCTCGGACGTGGCCGCGAGGGCGCCGGCGGCGGCGGGCACGAAGGCGGTGAAGCCGAGGATGCCGAGGATGGACCGCAGGCCCTCCTCGGTGTGCAGGCCGGGCATCGGCGGGTCGAAGTTCTCCGGCCCGACGAGCGCCATGAGCCCGACCAAACCGCCGCCGAGCGCGACGGCCGCGAGCAGCAGCCCGGTCCACATGCGGGTGGCCAGGACCCGGCGTAGTTCCGCTCTGATCAGGTTCATCGGGCCTCCGCCTTTTCGGTGGTCAGGTCGAGGAAGAGCTGTTCGAGGCTTGTGGTCTCGGTGACCAGCTCGTGGACCCGCAGCCGGTGGTCGGCGGCCAGGTCGGCGACGCGCGGCGCGTCCAGTCCGCGTACCCGCAGGCGGCCGGGCCCGGCGGCCTCGACGGACCCGGCGGCGGCCGCCAGCGCGGCGGCCAGGGCTGTCGCGTCCGGCGAGGTGACGAGCACCGTCGGCGGGCCGGTGAGCCGCGACCACGGCCCGGCGGCGACGAGTTCGCCGCGCCGGATCACCACCACGTCGTCGACCACCTGCTGGACCTCGTGCAGGACGTGGCTGGAGACCAGTACGGTGCGGCCCTCGTCGGCGAGGCGGCGCAGCAGCCCGCGCAGCCACGACATGCCTTCCGGGTCCAGGCCGTTCGACGGTTCGTCGAGCAGCAGGACGCGCGGGTCGCCGAGCAGCGCCGTGGCGAGGCTGAGCCGTTGCCGCATGCCGGTGGAGAACCCCCGGGTACGACGGTCGGCGGCCTGCGCGAGGCCGAGCAGATCCAGCAGTTCCGCGACCCGGCTGTCCGGGCAGCCGGCCATCGCGGCGTAGACGCCCAGGTGGTCACGGGCGGTGTGGCCGGGGTGGAACGCGTTGCCGTCGAACACCGCGCCGACGGTCCGTGCCGGC
>NZ_JAGPXV010000927.1:0-1589 GCF_018070405.1 Micromonospora sp. D75 | reverse complement strand
TCCTGCTGCCGTCCACAGTGCCGGTCGAGCCGATCCAGGCCGACGCCGGCGAGCAGGGCGTCCTCGGCCGGCTCGGTCCGGGGATCGCGCTGCTCACGCTGCTGCCGGCGCTCGTCGCGGCCGCGCCGCTCGTGGCGCCCGCCCGGGTACGCGCCGGGTCGCGGCTCGCCGGCGCGATCGCGCTGACCATGTTCGCCTGCGCGGCCGGCGAGACGGGCCTGTACTACTTCCCGCTCGCGCTGGTGGCCTGGGCGGCGGCGCTCGTGCCGTGGGCCGTGCGGCGAGGCGCCGGGGGACGGTGGTGGCACGTCCTGGCCGGTGGGATCGTGGCGATGCCCGGCGTGCTGGTGGCGGTCGCGTCGGCCGGCGGCTCGGTCGGTGTCGGCTGGGTGGGCGCGGCGCTGTGGATCGCCGGGCCGGTCGCGGCCGGTGCGCTGTGCGCCTACGGATTCCGGGCCGGGTACGCGGTGACCGCGCTGGCCGGCGCGCTGGTCATGATCCTCGCGATGGCCGAGCGCGGCTTCCTGTTCGCCGCCTTCTGGCTGTTCGGCGGCCTGTACCTGGCGCTCGGCGCCGCCGGGTACGCGGCGGCGCGGCCGGCCGACGGCGACCCCGCCACCGCGTGGGCGGCCGACGGTGACCCCACCTCACCGCCCGTCGACGGCGACCCCGCCGGGGCGCCCGGCGCACCGGCCCGGCCGCGACCTGAGCCGGCCACGGAGGCGGACCCGGAGGCCGTGGCGCCGGCCGGCTAGGCCGGCACGGCCTGCTGATCCGCGGCGGCGTCGTGCGCGGCCATCGCCTCCTGGCGTCCGGGCTCCTCGCGCAGGATCGCGGCGTGCAGCCAGGCGTCCGGGATGGCGAACCCGTCCACGAGCGTGCGCATGTACGGGCGCAGCTCCTTGAGCAGCCCGTTCACCACGCTGGTGATCGTCTTCGAGCGGGCCGGGGTGAGCCGGCCGTGCTCCAGCAGCCAGCCCTTGTTCGCCTCGATCACGGTGAGCGCGTACAGGTCGCAGACCCGGGACAGCAGCTCCTTGACCGCGGGGTCGGCGGTGGCGTCGATCCCGGCGACGAACGCCTCCAGCGTCACCCGGTCGATGTGCGCGGCGGCGAGGGCGAGGACGTGGTCCTGGACGTCGTTGAAGATGTCGAAGGGACGATCCTTCTTGGTCGACGCGCCACCGCGCAGGCGGCGCACCGCGCTGTCGAGCAGGTGCTCCTCGCGGTCCTCGAAGAGCTTGAGCTGCCAGCCCCGGTCGGTGACCGCGACCTCGTCGTCGCGGCCCGGCACCGCGCTGACCAGACGTGCGATCAGCGCCCGGGCGGCGGTGCGCTCCAGCACCATCTCGCGTACCTGCTCGGCGACGAAGGAGGCGCGTCCCCAGCCGTCGAGCGAGCCGAACTCGTCCCGGTAACCGGTCAGCAACCCCTTGGCGACCAGTTGCAGCAGCACCGTGTTGTCGCCCTCGAACGTGGTGAAGACATCGGTGTCGGCCTTGAGGCTGGGCAGGCGGTTCTCCGACAGGTAGCCGGCGCCGCCACACGCCTCCCGGCACATCTGGATGGTGCGGGTGGCGTGCCAGGTC
>NZ_JAGPXV010000926.1:0-1591 GCF_018070405.1 Micromonospora sp. D75 | reverse complement strand
ACCTGGGCGCGCCGATGCTCGGCGAGCCCGCGCAGGCCGGGACCGGCGACCCGGACGCCGCGCCCGCGCACTACCGGCACCACCCGGACGACCCGATCGTCATCACCCACACCTCCGGCACCACCGGAGTGCCGAAGGCGGTGCTGCACTCGCACGCCAGCCTGCTCGCCGCGACCCGGCACCTGCTGTCCATGCCGCAGGCGCAGGGCACCACGCGCATCCTCAACGCGCTGCCCGCCCCGCACACCGCCACCGTGCTGATGGTCAACCAGGCGCTCGGCAACCGGGCGGAGATGTTCCTGCTCTCCGAGCAGGGCGGCGAGCGGGTGCTCGACGCGATCCAGCGGTGGCGCCCCGACGGCGTGTTCGGCTTCTCCGTCACCTGGGCCGAGCTGGCCCGCTTCGACCTGTCCGGCTACGACCTGGACTCGGTGCGGCTGTGGTTCAACACCGGCGACTGCTCGCACGAGCCGCACGTACGGCGGCTGGTCGCGGTGGGCTCCCGCGACGTGGTGACCCGTCAGGGCGTGACCCGGGTACCCGGGTCGGTGTTCATCGACGGCCTGGGCTCCAGCGAGATGGGCCACTCGATGTTCCACATCACGCACACCTCCGACACCGACAGGTACGGCCGCTGCGTCGGCCGCCCGTACCGGTTCACCAAGGTCGCGGTGCTCGACACCGACGGCAACGAGCTGCCGCCCGGGCAGGTCGGCTGGCTCGGCATCGACTCGCCGTCGCTGTTCCGCGGCTACTGGAACGACTCGGTCACCACGTACCGGTTCCGGCTGCGCGGCTGGTACCTCACCGGCGACCTGGTGTACGCCGACGAGGACGGCCGCTACTACCACCTGGACCGGGCGGTCGACTCGGTCGAGGCGGGCGACGGCAAACGGTTCTTCACCGCGCTGTCCGAGGAGCGCATCCTGGCCGCCAGCCCCGACGTGACCGACTGCACCGTGGTGATCGTCAAGGCGGACGACGGCACGGTCACCACCGACGTGCTGCTGGAACTGGCCGCAGGCGCCGACCCGGACGCGGACCGTACCGAGCGGATCCGTACCGCGCTGGGCCCGGACGTGGGCGCCACGCTTCGCCGGATCGTCCCGGTGCGCGCCGACGACATCCCGGTCACCGTCACCGGCAAGGTACGCAAGGTGGCGCTGCGCGAGCGCTATCTGACCGAGGCGCCGTCGTGACCGCCGTCGTCACCGGCATGGGCCTGTTCACCCCGGCGGGGCGCGGCGTGGCGGACACGTTCGACGCGCTGCACACCGGCCGCTCCGGGCTGCGCCGGCCGCCCGAGGGACACCCGGCGGCGGGCAGCCTGGAGGTGGCCGGCGTGCTGCCGGACATCGACCCGCGCAGCGTCGCCTCCGGACCGGAGACGAAGGTGCTCGACCGGGTGGTGCTGCTGGCCCTGATCACCGCCGCCGAGGCGCTCGCCGACGCCGGTATCGAGGTGGGCCGCGACGTCGACCCGGAGCGCATCGCGGTGATCGTCGGCGGTGTCGGCGGGATGTCCACGCTGGAGGGGCAGGTGCTGGCGCGGGCCGCCCGGGGCCGGGCGGCGGTCAGCCCGTACCTGCTC
>NZ_JAGPXV010000925.1:0-1601 GCF_018070405.1 Micromonospora sp. D75 | reverse complement strand
GCTACCTGCCGCCCGAACCGGTGTCCTGGCGGCTCTGACCTGCCGTACGCCGGGGTGGCGGGTTCGGGTCCCGCCACCCCGGCGGGCGGTCAGTGGCGGTTGTAGCGGTACATGGTCAGCGTGCCGAAGACGGCCACGAAACCGGCGCTCCAGAGCAGCAACCACATCGTGTTCGTGCCGTCCATCGAGCCGGCCATCGCCGCGCGGACCGCGCCGACCAGGTGGGTGATCGGGTTGACCTTGACGAACGCCTGCAGCCAACCGGGCATGGTGGACGGTTCCACGAACACGTTGCTGAGGAACGTCAGCGGGAACAGCACCATCATGCTGACCCCCATCACCGACTTCTCGCTGCGCAGCACCAGGCCGAAGAACGTCCACACCCAGGAGAACGCGAACGAGAAGACCACGAGCAGCCCGATCCCGGCCAGCACCCCGAGCAGCCCGCCGTCGGGGCGGAAGCCGAGCACCAGCCCGACCGAGAGGATGACCACCGCGGCGAGCACGTAGCGCAGCACGTCCCCGAAGATCATCCCGACCAACGCGGCCGGCCGCCAGACCGGCAGCGTACGGATCCGGTCGAAGACACCCTTCTCGATGTCGTTGTTCAGCCCGACCCCGGTGTACATGGTGATCATCACGACGCTCGTGACCATGATGCCGGGCAGGAAGAACTGCAGGTACGCACGCGGGCTGTCGGCGAGCGCGCCACCGAACAGGTACGTGAACATCAGCACCATGATGATCGGGAACGCGGTCACGTCGAACAGCTGCTCCGGCACGTGCTTGATCTTCAGCAGGGCCCGCCAGCCGAACGTCAGCGACGCGGCGAGCGGACTCGGCCGGGCCGGCCGTTCCGCCGGGGCGAGCACCGTGGCGAGCGCCTCGGCGGACGGGACGTAGACGGACGGCGCGCGCCCGGTGGTGATCGCGGTGTCGCTCATCGCGCCGCCTCCAGCTCGTCGTCCCGCTCGTCCGCCGGGACGGCCGGGTGATCGGTCAGGGACAGGAAGACCTCGTCCAGGCTGTGCTGGCCGAGGGAGAAGTCGTCCACCACGATGCCGGCGCCGGCCAGCTCACCGAGCGCGCGGGCGGCCTGCGCGCTCGCCTCCAGGTCGGTGCCGTCCTCGCCGACCCGGGCGGTCAGCGCCACCGGGTCCGTGTCGAGCTGCACCGGTACGCCCAGCGCCGCCCGCAGCACCTTCTCGGCCTGGGGCCGCTGCCCCGGATCGCGCAGCCGGATGTGGACGCTGCCGGATCCGACCGACGACTTCAACTCGCCCGGGGTGCCCTCCGCGATCACCCGGCCGTGGTCGACCACCGCGATCCGCCCGGCGAGCTGGTCCGCCTCGTCCAGGTACTGCGTGGTCAGCAGCACAGTGGTGCCGTACGCCACCACCGCCCGCACGATCGCCCACACCTGGTTGCGGCTGCGCGGGTCCAGCCCGGTGGTCGGCTCGTCCAGGAACAGCAGATCCGGGGTGTTGAGGATGCTCGCGGCGATGTCGATGCGCCGCCGCATCCCGCCGGAGTACTTCTTCACCTGCCGCCCGGCGGCCTCGGTCAGCCCGAAGGCGGCGAGCAGCTGGTCGGCGCGGTCC
>NZ_JAGPXV010000924.1:0-1602 GCF_018070405.1 Micromonospora sp. D75 | reverse complement strand
GGGACCGGGTCAACCACCAGCGGTACGGCCTGGGCCGGGTGCTGGCGGTGGAGGGGGCCGGGCCGGGCGCCCGGGCGCAGATCGACTTCGGCGACCAGACGATGTGGCTGGTGCTGCGGCACGCCCCGATCGACAAGCTCTGAGCGTGAGCGGGCCCGGTCCGGCTCGTGGCCGGACCGGGCCCTGCCCCTGTCGTGGCGCGGTCAGCAGGCCACGTCGATGCCCCGTGCGCGCAGGAACGGCGCCGGGTCGATCTGGTTCCACATGGCGCCCTGGTGCACCTCGAAGTGCAGGTGCGGGCCGGTGGAGTCGCCGGTGGAGCCTTCGTAGCCGATGACCTGACCGGCGGTGACCTTGTCGCCCACGGCGATGGCGAGCCGGCTCTGGTGGGCGTAGTGGGTCAGGTAGCCGTTGTGGTGGTCGATGAAGACCGAGATGCCGTAGCCGTCGCCCACGTCGCCGGCCTTGACCACGGTGCCCGCCGCGGCGGCGTGGATCGGGGTGCCGGCCGGCATGGCGAAGTCGATGCCGGCGTGCTGGGTGCCCCAGCGGGGCCCGTAGCAGGACGTGATGTCCGCGCCCTTCATCGGGATGACCCAGGTCGGCTTCTTCGCCACCGCCTTCTTCGCCACGGTCTTCTTCGGCTTGGGCTTGGCGGTGGCCGTCTTCTTCGGTGCCGGGGTGGTCGCGCTCGGGGTCGGCGCGGGGCTGGCCGGGACGGCGGACGGGGTGATCGGTTCGCGGGCCGAGCGGTCGGCGCGGGCCGCGTCGTCGACGCGGGCCTGTACGCCGAGGTCGACGGCGGCCGGCGTCGGCGCGGACCGGTCGGCGACGGTGACCACGCCGCCGATGCCGAGGCCGAGCAGGGCCACCGCGCCGGTGACCACGTATGCGGTGCGCCGGGCGCGGCGCGGACGCCGGTGCCGGGCGGGAGCGTTGTCCGGGGTGGGGCTGCTGTGCTGCACGGGATCCTTCACCAGTCGAGGGGCACGTGACCACGAAATACTGGTGTCGGCGCAGGTGGTGGCGGGTATCGGGTGGCCGGAGCAATGGCTGCGGGCCGTCGCGGCGTGCCCGGTTGCGGACCGGACGGGCGGTTCATCGGCGAAGACGATCACCTACCGATGTGGTCCCGCTCACACCGGCGGGTGTGACGTGGCAGACTTCCGCCAAACGAAACCGCCCGGATCGTGTGATCCGGGCGGTGACGGGGCGTACTGAGCGTCAGGAGGCGGCTACGTCGCCGTAAATCGCTTCGATTTCGAGCTGGATGTCCACTCCGCGCTCCTTGAGGAACGCCACCGGGTCCTGCGGCTGGCCCTTGACATGGATCTCCAGGTGCAGGTGGGAGCCGTAGGAGTGGCCGGTGTTGCCGACCAGGCCGAGCTGGTCGCCGGCCTTCACCTCCTGGCCCTCCTTGACCGACACGGCGGAGGAGTGGCCGTAGATGGCCTCGGTGCCGTCGGAGTGCTTCACGATCACCGCGTAGCCGTAGCCGCCGAACCAGCCCGCCTTGGTGACCGTCCCGGCGTGGACCGCCTTGTACGGCGTGCCCTCCGGCGCAACCAGGTCGATGCCGGTGTGCAGCTTGCCCCAGCGCAT
>NZ_JAGPXV010000923.1:0-1620 GCF_018070405.1 Micromonospora sp. D75 | reverse complement strand
GGACACCTGGTACCGCCTCTCCGCGCTCCAGGAACGGTTCCGCTCGATCGAGCAACTGGCCCGGGAACGGCTGCGTCACCTCAGCGCCGCCGGTGACGACGAGCGCCCCGGCCGCGACCCGGAACAGCTGGAGGCGGAGTCGCGGCGCGTGCGCGAGCAGGAGGAGGAGCTGCGCGCCGCGCTCACCGAGGACCAGATCCGGCTGGCCGAGGCGGTCGAGCACCGCCAGGAGCTGGAACGCCAGCTCGCCGCCGCCGAGCGGGAACTGGTCGCCGCCGCCAAGGCGATCGCCGACCGGCGCGAGGGACTGGCCCGCCTGACCGGCCAGGTGAACTCCGCCCGGGCCCGGACCACGAGCGCCGGCGAGGAGATCGAACGGCTCGCCGCCGCGCACACCGACGCGATGGGCCGGGCCGAGAAGGCTCAGGCCGACCTGGACGCGGTCGCCGAGCAGTCGACCGAGGCGGACCGGGACAACGCCGACCTGGACGCCCGGCACGACGAGGCGGTGGCCGTACACGAGCGGGCCCAGGCGGCGGTGCGCAGCCTGACCGACGGGGAGCGCGCCGCGGAGAAGGACGCCGCCACCTGGAAGGCCCGCGAGGAGGCGCTCGCGATGGGCCTGCGCCGCAAGGACGGCGCCGGTGAGCTGCTGGCCCGCGCCGACCAGGTTCCCGGCCTGCTCGGCAGCCTCGCCGGGCTGCTCACCGTCGCGCCCGGTGACGAGGCGGCGCTCGCCGCCGCGCTGGGCGGGCTCGCCGACGCGGTGGCGGTCAGCGGCGTGGACGAAGCGGTCGAGGCGATGCGGCTGCTCAAGATCTCCGACGCCGGCCGGGCCGGGCTGCTGGTCGGCAGCCCCGCCGGGCCGGGCATGGACGGCTCCGCGGACGCGCTGCGCCCGAAGCTGCCCGAGGGCGCCCGCTGGGCGCCCGACCTGGTGGAGTGCTCGGCCGAGATCCGGCCGGCCGTGCACCGGGCGCTGCGCGACGTCGCGCTCGTCGACGACCTGGCCGCCGCGTCCGCGCTCGTCGTTGCGAACCCGGAGCTGCGCGCGGTCACCCCCGACGGCGACGTGGTCGGGGCGTACGCGGCGGCGGGCGGGTCGGCAAAGGCGCCTAGCTTCATCGAGGTGCAGGCCGCCGTCGAGGAGGCGCGGGCCAACCGCGCCACCGCCGAGCGGACCGCCGCCGAGCTGCGCGAACAGCTCGCCGAGGCGCGCGCCGAGGTGGCCGCCGCCAAGGAGGCCGTGCAGCACGCCGCCGCCGCCAAGCGGGAGGCGGAGAGCCACCGCAACGCCGCCGCGCGCCGCCTCGCCGAACTGGGCGCGGCCGCCCGATCGGCGAAGGCGGAGACCGACCGGCTCGGCGAGTCCCGGGCACGCGCCGAGGCGGCCCGGGAACGGGACCTCGCGGCGCTGGCCGAGCTGGAGGAACGGCTGCGGCTGGCCGAGGCCACCCCGATCGACGCCGAACCGTCCACCGAGGAACGCGACCAGCTCGCCGCCATGGTGCCGCAGGCACGGCAGAACGAGATGGAGGTCCGGCTCGCGGTGCGTACCGCCGAGGAGCGGGTGGCCTCGATCGCCGGGCGGGCCGACTCGCTGGCCCGGCAGGCCACCGC
>NZ_JAGPXV010000922.1:0-1621 GCF_018070405.1 Micromonospora sp. D75 | reverse complement strand
AGATGAAGTTGTGCAGCAGGAACACGGCGAACGGAAGCGCGAAACAGGTGTGCGCGAACCACACCTGGGCGAACTTCTGCTCGTCGACCAGGTCCCACGCGGGCAGGATCTGCACGCCGGCGATCGTGACGCCGGTGGAGAAGAACCGCAGCAGCGGCACCAGGGCCATCTGCAGCGGCACGATCTGCAGTGCGAAGATGCCGATGTAGACCCAGTCCCGCCCCTTGAAGTTCATCCACGCCAGCGCGTACGCCGCGAGCGACGCGAACGCGAGCGGGAAGAGCACCGAGGGGATGGTGATCGCCAGCGAGTTGATGAAGTAGCTGGCCAGCTGCCCGGACGAGCCGGAGCTGAACAGCACCTCCTGGTAGTTCTCCAGCGTGATCTGCGGGTCGCTGAAGAACGTCCACCACCCGGTGGTCTTGATCTCGTTCTCCGGCCGGAGCGAGGAGATGAACAGGCCGAAGGTCGGGATCGTCCAGAGCATCGCGATCACGACCGACACGAGCGTGGCGGTACGGCTGTTCAGACGCTTGCGCACCCGGGCGCCCCGGGTGGCCGGTTCGGTGGCCTGGGCGCCGACTCCGACGGTGGGCGTGGTGGTGGTCATCTCAGCCCTCCCGCTGCTTGCGCAGGTTGCGGATCTGGTAGATCACGATCGGGATCACCAGGACGAACAGGAACACCGCCAGCGCCGAGCCCTGCCCGTTCTCCTGGTAGCGGAACGCCTGGTTGTACATCTCGGTCGCGATCACGTTCGTGTCGTAGTTGCCGTTGGTGGCGGTGCGGACGATGTCGAAGACCTTGAGCGTGGCGATGGAGATCGTCACCACCACGACGATCAGCGCCGGCCGGATGCTGGGAATGGTGATCCGCCAGAACATCTGCCAGGCGGTGGTGCCGTCGAGCCGGGCCGCCTCGACGATGTCGGCCGGGATGGCCTTGATCGCGGCGGAGAGCACCACCATGGCGAAACCGGCCTGGATCCACACCATGATCACGATGAGCAGGAACGTGTTCAGCGGCGAGTCCAGCAGCCACTGCTTCGGTTCTCCGCCGAGGCTCACCACGATCTGGTTGAGCAGGCCGATCTGGTCGCCCTCGCCCCGGTAGGCGTAGACGAAGCGCCAGATGATGGAGGCGCCGACGAACGAGATCGCCATCGGCAGGAAGATCAGGGACTTGGCGACCGCCTCGAACCGTGCCTTGTCCACCAGGACCGCGTAGATCAGGCCGAACGCGGTGGCCACCAGCGGCACCAGCAGCACCCAGATCAGCGTGTTGACCAGGACCCGGACGATCGAGTCCTCGGCGAACATCCAGCGGTAGTTGTCCAGTCCCACCCAGTTGCTGCTGCTGGAGTCCATGAAGGAGAGCAGCGTGGTGCGGATGGCCGGCACCACCAGTCCGACGGCGAGCAGCAGCAGCGTCGGCAACAGGAAGAAGAACGCGAACGCGCCCTCGCGCTGCTTGGGCCGGCGGGGCAGCGGCGTGCCGCTCACCGAGGCGGCGACCAGTTGCGCCTCCCGGCGCCGGGCGAAGTACGACGGCACCACGTCGAGGAGCAGGAGCAGCCCGCCCACCACCGCGACGAAGGCGATCAGCCCGTACATCAGCATGA
>NZ_JAGPXV010000921.1:0-1631 GCF_018070405.1 Micromonospora sp. D75 | reverse complement strand
CCCCCGATGTCCTGTACTCTTGTCCCCGTCGCACGGAGCGGAGAGATCCGATCCGAGCGGTGCACGGTCCCCTGTAGCTCAATTGGCAGAGCAGCCGGCTGTTAACCGGCAGGTTATTGGTTCGAGTCCAATCGGGGGAGCTTCGCTCCACGTCACGCCCGTCGGCCCTGCCGGCGGGCGTTTCCCGTTCCGGCCCCTCGCGTGTCCCGGCTGCCCGGTTTCCGCCCGCGAGTCGTCAGTCGCCCGGCAGGATGGTCGGCGTCGACCTAGACTCCCGCTGCGTCGATTGTTGCGTCGATTTGAGGACGGTGGAGATGGCCGCAGGACGCAGCCGCTGGACCGCGACGCTGATCGCGGTAGCCGTGGTGCTCGGCTGGCTGATCATCGGCGGCGTCGCCGGGCCGTACTCGGGCAAGCTCGGCGAGGTCTCCACCAACGACAACGCCTCCTTCCTGCCGGCCGACGCCGAGGCCACCCGCGCGCAGGACCTGGCCGCCGGATTCGTCGACCGGGAGACCACGCCGGCGCTCGTGGTCTACGAACGCGCCGGTGGCCTCACCCCGGCCGACCAGCAACGGATCCAGGCCGACGCGGCCCGCTTCGCCGACGTACCGGGCGTGGTCGGCCCGCTGCCGCCACCGGTCGTCAGCCAGGACCGGCAGGCCGCCCAGGTGATCGTGCCGATCGACAGCGGCGAGGGCGAACAGATCCGCGCGGTGGTGGAACGCCTGCGCGACATCGCCGGCCCGGACCGCGACGGGCTCACCGTCGACGTCGCCGGACCCGCCGGGCTGCTCGGCGACCTCATCGAGGTGTTCGGCGCGATCGACGGACCGCTGCTGCTCGTCACCCTCACCGTGGTCCTGGTCATCCTCCTCGTCGTCTACCGCAGCCCGGTGCTGTGGATCTTCCCGCTGCTGGCCGCCGGGATGTCGTACTCGCTGGCGGCCGTCTTCGTCTACCTGCTCGCCGACCACGACATCGTCAAGCTCAACGGGCAGGCGCAGGGCATCCTCACCGTGCTCGTGTTCGGCGCCGGCACCGACTACGCGCTGCTGCTCATCGCCCGCTACCGGGAGGAACTGCACCGGCACGAGCGGCCCTGGGACGCGATGAAGACCGCCTGGAAGGGCGCCGCGCCGGCCATCGTCGCCTCCGGCGCCACAGTCATCGTCAGCCTGCTCTGCCTGCTGCTGTCCAGTCTCAACTCCAACCGGGCGCTCGGCCCGGTGAGCGCCGTCGGCATCGCCGCCACGCTGCTGGTGATGCTCACGTTCCTGCCCGCGCTGCTGGTCCTCGGCGGCAGGTGGGCGTTCTGGCCCCGGCGGCCCCGGCACGACGAGGCCGACCCGCGCGCCGAGCACGGCATCTGGGCGCGGATCGCCGGCTTCGTGGCGCGCCGCTCCCGTACGGTCTGGGTCGTCACCGCCGTGGCGCTCGCCGTGCTCGCGATCGGGGTGACCCAGCTCGGCGCCACCACGCTCGGCCAGTCCCAGCTGTTCACCCAGCGCACCGACTCGGTGGCCGGGCAGGAGGTCATCGACAGGCACTTCCCGGCCGGCACCGGCAGCCCCGCCACCATCTTCACCACCCAGGACACCGCGCGGCAGGTCGCCCAGGTGGCGCAGGGC
>NZ_JAGPXV010000920.1:0-1635 GCF_018070405.1 Micromonospora sp. D75 | reverse complement strand
GGCATGGAGGTGCTGCTCTGGCTGGACCGGCGGCTCTCCCTGGCCGGGATCACCCACCAGAGCATCAGCCGGTTCCGGATCTGGCACGCCGGGGCCGACCAGCGGGACTGGGTGGCGACAGTGGACGGCTGGCTGCGGCACGCCATCGACCGGCACGCGGCCGCGGCGGCGCACGCCGACTGGTCGGCCACGATCCGCGAGTCGGCGCACGTCAGCCGCCCGCCCGACCGTCCGGTCGCGCCCGGCTACGGGCTCGGCGGCACGGCCGGCGGCGCGGGCATCGGCGGCGGTGGCGGTGGGGGCGATGGCACGTGATCTTGTTAAGAAGGGGCCCTTCCTCTGCCGGAGGCGTTAAGAAGGGGCCCTTCCTTACACCTCAGCCGGCGGCGAGCTTGAGGCTGAAGCCGAGGAACAGCATCGCCACCGCCGTGGTCCCGGTCGCGGCCAGCCGACGGCGCTGCCGGAACTGGGCCGCCAGGAACGTGCCGGTGAAGATCAGCGCGGTCAGGTAGAGCGCGCTGGCGACCTGCGCGATCAGCCCGAGCAGCAGGAACGACAGCGCCGGCCAGGCGTACCCGGGGTCGACGAACTGGATGAAGAACGAGACGAAGAACAGGATCGCCTTCGGGTTGAGCAGGCTGATCACCAGCGCCCGCCGGAACGGCTCCTGCGGCCCGGCCGGCTCGACCTCGTCGATCAGGCGCGGCGTGGCCGGGTCGTTACGGTCGCGCCAGCGCCGCCACGCGCCGCGCAGCATGGCCAGCCCCAACCACCCGAGGTACGCCGCGCCAGCGTACTTGATCACCAGGTAGAGCGGCGGGTACGCCTGGAGCAGCGAGGCCACCCCGGCGGCGGAGAGGAACATCAGCACCGCGTCGCCGACGAACACCCCAGCCGCGGCCCGGTAACCGGTGGCCACGCCCCGGCGGGCGGCGGTGGCCAGCACGAAGAGCGAGTTCGGTCCGGGCAGCAGCACGATCGCCACGGTGCCCAGCACGTACGTCCAGATGTCGGTGATCCCCAGCACGCCGGACATCATGACGCCACGGGGGCCGCCGCGCGAAGACGTTCCCGCAGGCTGGCCTGTGCGCTCGGCCACTCCTGCGCGAGCATGGAGTACTGCACGGTGTCGCGCCAGGAGCCGTCGGCGCGCTGCTTGTGCTGCCGCAGTACGCCCTCCCGGCTCGCGCCGAGCCGTTCGATGGCCCGCTGGGAGCGCTCGTTGCGGATGTCGGTGTGCCAGACCACGCGCACCGCGTCCAGCTCGTCGAAGGCGCGGCCCAGCAGCAGCAGCTTCGCCTCGGTGTTGACGCCGGTACGCCACCAGGGGCGGCCCAGCCAGGTGTAGCCGATCGCCAGCGACCTGCGGACCGGGTCGATCTCGTAGTAGGAGGTGGTGCCGATGACCGCGCCGGTGGTGGCGCAGCGCTGCGCCCAGCACACCTGCTCGCCGCGCTCCTGCGCGTCCAGGTAGCCGCCGATCACCCGGCGCATCTCGTCGGCGTCGGCCGGCCCCGTACCGCCCAGGTGCTGCCACACCAGCGGGTCGTCGGTGGCGGCGTGCAGCTCGTCGGCGTGGGCGAGGTCGAGCGGCTCCACCCCCACGTGCTCGCCGCGCCGCACCGCCGGCGCGTG
>NZ_JAGPXV010000092.1:0-13552 GCF_018070405.1 Micromonospora sp. D75 | reverse complement strand
TCGCTCGGCCTCGACGACGCCGACCGGGTCGGCGTGGTGGGCCTCAACGGCGCCGGCAAGTCGACGCTGCTGCGGCTGCTCACCCGCACCGAGGAACCCGACGACGGCCGCGTCACCCACCGCCGCGACCTGCGCGTCGCATGGCTGCCGCAGCGCCTGGACCTGGCCCCCGACCTCACCGTGCGGGACGTCGTGCTCGGCACCGCCTGGCTCGGCGAGAGCATGGGCGCCGAGCACGAGTGGGCCGGCGACGCGGGCGTGCGCGCCATCCTCGACGGCCTCGGCATGCCCCACCTCGGCCTGGACACGCCGGTCGGCCCGATGTCCGGCGGGGAACGCCGCCGGGTCGCGCTCGCCGCGCTGCTGGTCCGCGACGCCGACCTGCTCGTCCTCGACGAGCCCACCAACCACCTGGACGTCGGTGGCGTCGACTGGCTGGCCCGGCACCTCGTCACCCGCAAGGGCGCGCTCGTCGTGGTCACCCACGACCGCTGGTTCCTCGACGCCGTCTGCACCACCACCTGGGAGGTCGCCGACCAGACCGTCCGGGCGTACGAGGGCGGCTTCGCCGCGTGGACGCTGGCCCGCGTCGAGCGGCAGCGCGTGGCCGCCGCCACCGAGGCCCGCCGGCAGAACCTGCTCCGCAAGGAGATCGCCTGGCTGCGCCGCGGTGCCCCGGCGCGCACCTCGAAGCCCAAGTTCCGCATCGACGCGGCGAACGCGCTCATCGCCGACGTCCCGGAACCCCGCGACACCATGTCGCTGCAACGGCTCGCCACCGCCCGGCTCGGCAAGCAGGTGTACGACCTCGAACACGTGCGGCTGCACGCCGGCCCGAAGGAGATCCTGCACGACACCACCTGGCAGGTCGGGCCCGGCGACCGGGTCGCGATCCTCGGCCGCAACGGCGCCGGCAAGACCACCCTGCTGCGGATGCTCGCCGGGGTGACCGGCCCCGACGGCGGGCGCTTCGCCGCCGGGCAGACCGTCCGGCCCGCGTTCCTCTCCCAGGAACTCGCCGAACTCCCCGGCCACCTGCGCGTGCTGGAAGCCGTCGAAGAGGTGGCCCGGCGCGTGCAGTTCGGCGACCGGGAGATCAGCGCCGCCCAGCTCGCCGAGATCTTCGGCTTCGACGACCGGCGGCTCTGGACCCCGGTGAGCGACCTGTCCGGCGGGGAACGTCGCCGCCTGCAGATGCTGCGGCTGCTCGCCGGGGAACCCAACGTGCTCCTGCTCGACGAGCCCACCAACGACCTGGACACCGACACGCTCGCCGCGCTGGAGGACCTGCTCGACTCCTGGCCCGGCACGATCGTGGTGGCCAGCCACGACCGCTACCTGATCGAGCGGGTCACCGACGTCGCGTACGGCATGTTCGGCGACGGCCGGCTGGTGCACCTGCCCGGCGGCGTCGACGAGTACCTGGCGCGCGCCGTCGCGGCCGGCGGCCCGGCACCCGCCGACCTCACCCCGGCCACCGCGGCGCCGGAACGCGAGGGCATGTCCGCCGCCGAGGTACGCACCGCGAAGAAGGAACTCAACCGGCTGGAACGGCAGATCGCCAAGCTGGAACAGAAGGAGGCGGCCCTGCACGAGCAGCTCGCCGCGAACGCCACCGACTACGCCCGGGTCGCCGAGCTGGACGCACAGCTCAAGGAGGTACGGGCCGAGCGGGACCGCACCGAGGAGACCTGGCTGGCCCTGGCCGAGGAGCTGCCGGGCGGCTGACCTGCCGCCGGGGTGGGGGGTGTGCGGCGTCACTGACCGGCGTACGGGACAATCACCGGTGGAACCCTCGTCCGAACGGTCTTTTGGAGACGCAGAGATGGCCCACACCCCCGTCAACCACCCCGCGCGGCCCCTCTACCGGGTGCTGTCCGGGCTCATCGGCCTCTACATCCTCGTCTTCGGCGTCTACGGCGTCTTCCTGACCTGGGGCGAAGGGCTGTTCGGCCGGGGCAGCAACTGGGCGCTGGGCCTGCGCACCAACCTGGCCTTCTCGCTGGTCTCGGTCGTCTTCGGCGCGGTCCTGCTGGTCGGCGCGTCCCGCCGCACCAATCTCGGCCACTACATGAACCTCACCGCCGGCGTGGTCTTCCTGGTCACCGGCATCCTGATGATGTCGGTGCTGCAGACCTCGGCGAACTTCCTCAACTTCTCGATGTCCACGGTCATCGTGTCGCTGCTGTTCGGGCTGATCCTGCTCGCCACCGGCCTGTACGACAAGGTCGGCACCGCCGAGCACGCCGAGGAGGAACGGCAGCGCCGCTACCACCCGATCGGCGAGCGCTGACGCGGCTGTTGCGCTGACGCGGCGTCAGCCCCGGGGGATCGGCCCGGGCTTCGACTCCAGGTGCGACAACCCGTTCCAGGCCAGGTTCACCAGGTGCGCCGCCACCGTCTCCTTGCGCGGCTTGCGCACCTCCAGCCACCAGCGCCCGGTCAACGCCACCATGCCCACGAGAGCCTGGGAGTAGAGCTCGGCGAGCTTCGGGTCGTACCCCCGGATGGAGAACTCGCCCGCCAGGATGTGCTCCACCTGGTGCGCCACGTCGTTCATCACGCTGCTGAAATTGCCGGTCGCCGACATCAGCGGCGACTCCCGGACCAGCACCCGGAACCCGCTGGTCTCCTCCTCGATGTAGGTCAGCAGCGTCAACGCGGCCTGCTCCAGCAGCTCCCGCGGATTGCCCGCGGTCAGCGCCGTGGTGATCCGGTCCAGCAGGGCCCGGACCTCCCGGTCCACCACCACCGCGTAGAGCCCTTCCTTGCCGCCGAAGTGCTCGTAGACCACCGGCTTGGACACCTTGGCGCGCGCCGCCACCTCTTCGATCGAGGTCGCGTCGAACCCGCGCTCGGCGAAGATCTGCCGGGCGATCGAGATCAACTGCTCGCGCCGCTGCGTCGCGGACATCCGCACCCGGGACGGCTTCGCCGCCGGCGCGGGCCGCCGCCGGGCGCGGTCACTGCCGGGAACGTCGGTCACCCGCCCCATCCTGCCAGGCGAGGCGTACGCGGTCCGACCGGACGCCTCGTTGTCGTACGTACGTTCTAGCCTCCGAGGGTGGCTCTCGGTGATCATTCGAACGCGCACGGCTCGTACCGTGGTCGAAAGCCGGAACTGCACGCCCAGGCGCTGGCTCTGCGGCGCGCCGGTTGTCCCGTCGGGGAGATCGCCGCGCGGCTCGACGTCTCCAAGTCGACGGCTTATCTCTGGACTCGGCACCTGCCGCTCGACCCGGCGTTGGTGCGGCGGCGTCGTCAGGCCGCGCAGCGGGCCCGATCTGATGCGCAGTGGGGCGCGCACCGGGCGGCACGCGACGCGGCCAGGGCGGAGGCGGTCGCCGCGTCCGCCGAGTGGGTGCGAGGGCTGGGCTTGCGCGAACTGCTGCTGATCGGGGCGGCCATCTACTGGTGCGAAGGCGGCAAGGCCAAGCCGTGGCGCCCGCACGACTGCAGGATCAAGTTCGTCAACAGCGATCCGATGCTCGTGGCCCTGTTCCTGCGCTTCCTGGATGCCGTCGAGGTGCCGCCGGAGGATCGACGCTTCCGGGTCAGCATCCATGAGACGGCTGACGACGCGGCGGCGGTCCGGTGGTGGGCGGCGCGGGTGGGTGTGCCCGCTGATCGCTTTCAAGCCACCACCATCAAGAGGCATCGTCCACAGACGACACGGAAGAACGTCGGAACCGACTATCACGGCTGCCTGACCATCCATGTGGTGGGCGGAAGCCGGCTCTACTGGAGGATCGAGGGGATCATGAAAGGAATGAGCAATGAAGATCCACCACGTGACCGGTAAGGTGTAGGCAGCCGCCGGGCAGCTTGCCTTTTGCCCGTTTTCGACCATCCCGGGTCGTCTAATGGCAGGACGTCAGGTTTTGGTCCTGATTATAGGGGTTCGAATCCTCTCCCGGGAGCTTCTGCTGTTTGCCCTCCCGCGGGTGGTTAGCATGACCGCGAGACTGTCGCCGTCCCGACGGGAGAGCCACGTCGTGTCCCAGCCCCACCTCCGCACCGTTGTCGTGCTCGCCGCCGGTGAGGGCAAGCGGATGAAGTCGTCCCTGCCCAAGGTGCTGCACCCACTGCTCGGCCGTACCCTGCTCGGTCACGTCCTCGCCGCGGCCGGGCCGCTGCGCGCGGACCGCACCGTGGTGGTGGTCGGCCACGGCGCCGACCAGGTCCGGGCGCACCTGACCGACGTGGCCCCGGCGGCGACGCCGGTGCTCCAGGAGCGCCAGCTCGGCACCGGGCACGCCGTCCGCATCGCGCTGGACGCGGTGCCGGACGCGACCGGCACCGTCGTGGTGATCAACGGGGATGTGCCGCTGCTGCGGCCGGAGACGGTTCGGGCGCTCGTCGAGGCGCACGAGGAAGCCGCCGCGGCGGCGACGGTGCTGGCGGCCGAGGTGCCGGACCCGACCGGCCTGGGCCGGATCGTGCGGGACGTGCAGGGGCACCTGGAGCAGATCGTGGAGGAGCGGGACGCCTCGCCCCAGCAGCGCGCGCTGCGGGAGATCAACGCGGGCATCTACGCGTTCGACGCGGCCCGCCTGCGGGAGGCGCTGGGCAAGCTCTCCACCGACAACGACCAGGGCGAGGAGTACCTGACCGACGTCTTCGCGCTGCTGCGCGACGCCGGGGAGCCGGTGGCGGTGCACTGCGCCGCCGACCACGTGGAGACGCTCGGCTGCAACGACCGGGTGGAGCTGTCCGCGCTGCGGCGGCTGCTGCGGGACCGGGTGAACGAGGGCTGGATGCGTACCGGGGTCAGCATCCTCGACCCGCACACGACGTGGATCGACGTGACGGTGACCGTGGAACGGGATGCGGTGATCGACCAGAACACGCAGCTCCAGGGCGCCACGGTGGTCGGCGCGGGCGCGCTCGTCGGCCCGGACACCACGCTCGTGGACACGGTGGTGGGCGCGGGCGCGAGCGTGGTGCGCTCCCACGCGCTCGGCGCCGAGGTGGGGCCGGAGGCCAGCGTGGGGCCGTACGCGTACCTGCGGCCAGAGTCGCGGCTGGGCCGCAAGGCGAAGGTCGGCACGTTCGTGGAGACCAAGAAGACGTCGATCGGTGAGGGCTCGAAGGTGCCGCACCTGTCGTACGTGGGGGACGCGACGATCGGCGACCACAGCAACATCGGCGCGGCCACCGTCTTCGTCAACTACGACGGGGTACGCAAGCACCACACCACCATCGGCAGCCACGCGCGTACCGGAGCGGACAACATGTTCGTGGCGCCGGTGCGGGTCGGCGACGGCGCGTACACGGCTGCGGGTTCGGTGATCACCGGGGACGTGCCGCCGGGCGCGATGGCGGTGGCGCGGGGCCAGCAGCGCAACGTGGAGGGCTGGGTGCTGCGCAAGCGGGCCGGCACGGAGGCCGCGGAGGCGGCGCGGCGGGCCGGTGAGGATGCGCCGGACACGGGCGCAGCCGCAAGGGAAGGTGACTGACTCCACGGGGATCGGCGGGCCGTGGGTGGATCGCTGAACCGGGGGCATACTGCAACCGAACACTCCCCGGCCTCACCGCCGCCGGGCACCACCGACATACGGGAGCAGACGGGCCCATGGGCAGCATCGTCGCCGAAAACCGCAAGAGCCTGATGCTCTTCTCCGGGAGGGGTTTTCCGGAGCTGGCCAAGGAGATCGGTGAGGTGCTCGGCGTCGCGCCGACGCCGGCCGACGCGTACGACTTCGCCAACGGCGAGATCTTCGTCCGGTACAAGGACTCGGTTCGTGGTTCGGACGCCTTCGTGGTGCAGTCCGTGACGCACGGCGTGAACACCTGGGTCATGGAGACCCTGATCATGGTCGACGCGCTGAAGCGCGGTTCGGCCAAGCGGATCACCGTGGTGCTGCCGTTCTACCCGTACGCGCGGCAGGACAAGAAGCACCGCGGCCGGGAGCCGATCTCGGCGCGGCTGATCGCCGACCTGCTCAAGACGGCGGGCGCGAACCGCATCCTGACCGTCGACCTGCACACCGCGCAGATCCAGGGCTTCTTCGACGGCCCGGTGGACCACCTGTTCGCCATGGACGTGCTGGCCGAGTACGTGGAGCACAAGTACGCGGGCCGCCCGATGACTGTGGTGGCGCCGGACTCGGGCCGGGTACGTGTGGCGGAGCGCTGGACCGACCGGCTGGGCGGCTGCCCGCTGGCGTTCATCCACAAGACCCGCGATCCGCTCAAGCCGAACCAGGTCGTGGCGAACCGGGTGGTCGGTGAGGTCGAGGGCCGGGTGTGCCTGATCGTGGACGACATGATCGACACCGGCGGCACGATCACCAAGGCGGCGGACATCCTCAAGGAGCAGGGCGCGGCGGAGATCGTGGTCGCCTCGACCCACGCGCTGCTGTCCGACCCGGCGACGGAGCGGCTGAAGAACAGCCCGATCAGCGAGGTCGTGGTGACGAACACGCTGCCGCTGCCGTCGGAGAAGCAGTTGGACAAGCTGACCGTGCTGTCGATCGCCCCGCTGCTGGCGCGGGCGATCCGGGAGGTCTTCGACGACGGTTCGGTGACCACCCTGTTCGGTGGCCTGAGCTGAGGAGTGCCGGTCCGGTCGCCGGTGTTCCGGCGGCCGGGCCGATGCCCTGCGGAACCGGCGGCGCGGTGATATGGGGGACTGCCGGAGAGCCGGGAATTCCCTCGGGTAGACTGGTGCGGTTGCCACGGCGAGGGTGCCCGGCGGGCTGCTGACAAGCACCGCACGGAGGCGCCGTCATCGACGCGGTGCTCCGGGCGGTCGTTCATGACCCTAGCCCCAGCGAGCCCCTCGCCCCAGCACCGCCAGACGACAAGCCGCCGCAGCGAAGCATCAGGAGTTTCCCCGTGTCCGAGGTAAAGATCAGCGCCGAGCCCCGTACCGAGTTCGGCAAGGGTGGTGCCCGTCGTACCCGCCGGGCCGGCAAGGTGCCCGCCGTGCTGTACGGCCACGGCGAGAAGCCCAAGCACATCGCGCTTCCGGCGCGGGAGTTCGCCGCCGCGATCCGTAAGGGCGGCGCGAACCAGCTCTTCGCGATCGAGGTCAGCGACGGCACCCAGGTGCTGGCGCTGCCGAAGGCGATCCAGCGTGACCCGATCAAGGACACCTTCGAGCACGTGGACCTGCTGCTGGTCCGCCGCGGCGAGAAGGTCACCGTCGAGGTCCCGGTCCAGCTGACCGGTGAGGCCGCCAAGGACACGCTGATCGTGCACGACCACGACACGCTGTCGGTGACCGCCGACGCGACCAAGGTGCCGGACCACCTGGAGGCGTCGATCGAGGGCGCCGAGCCGGGCACCACGATCACCGCCGCCGACGTCGAGCTGCCGGCCGGCGTCGAGCTGGCCACCGACGAGGAGACCGCTGTCGCCTCGGTGACCGCCGCTCCGACCGCCGAGCAGCTCGAGGCCACCCTCCCCGAGGTCGAGGAGGCCACCGAGGAGGCCGAGGCCGAGGTCGGCGAGGAGACTGCCGAGGGTGCCGAGGGCGCTCCGGCCGCCGAGGGCGAGGAGGCCCCGGCCGAGGCGAAGACCGAGGCCTGACCGGTCCGCAAGGCTGTGCGACAGGCGTCCCCGGTTCCCGGGGGCGCCTGTCGGCGTATCGGGACGGCTGGTCGGGGAAGCGAGCGGGACGGGGCGTCGGGTGACGGACGAGGCGGGGCCGTGGCTGGTGGTCGGCCTGGGCAACCCCGGCCGGGAGTACGCGAACAACAGGCACAACGTCGGGTTCATGGTGGCCGACCTGCTGGCGGCCCGGGTGGGCGCGAAGTTCGGGCGGCACAAGCGCGCGATGGCCGAGGCCGCGGAGGGGCGGCTGGGGTTCGGCGGGCCGAAGCTGGTGCTGCTCAAGCCGTTGACGTACATGAACCTCTCCGGCGGCCCGGTGGCCGGGTTGGCGCAGTTCCACAAGATCCCGCCGGCGCACGTGATCGCGGTGCACGACGAGCTGGACATCCCGTACGGGCAGGTGCGGGTGAAGTGCGGCGGCGGCGAGGGCGGCCACAACGGTCTGCGTTCGATGTCGAAGTCGCTCGGCACGAAGGACTACGTGCGGGTGCGGTTCGGCATCGGCCGGCCGCCGGGGCGGCAGGACCCGGCTGACTACGTACTCTCGGATTTCTCCCCGTCGGAGCGCAAGGAGCTGGAGTTCCTGGTGGACCGCGCGGCGGACGTGGTGGAGTCGGTGGTTCTCAAGGGCGTGGAGCCGACGCAGAACCTGTACCACGGGGGCTGAGCAGTGGCCGGGGACCGAAGGGCGGGCGACGGGAGCATCATGGGCAGTCCTCCGATGATCGACGGCGGCTTCGCCCGGTGGCTGGCGTCGCGGGCCGGTCAGGCGCTGACGGCGTTGCGGACGGAGATGGGGTTCGCCGACGCGGGCGCGCTCCGGTCGGCCGGGGACAAGGTCTCGCACGATCTGATCCGCACCGAGCTGGCGAAGTGGCGGCCGGCGGACGCGGTGCTGTCGGAGGAGGACGAGGGTTCGCGGCTGGCCTGGACGGCGGAGGTGACGGACGCGGCGTTGTCGCGCCTGAACGCGGACCGGGTCTGGATCGTCGATCCGCTGGACGGCACCCGGGAGTACGCGGAGGAGGGGCGCTCGGACTGGGCGGTGCACGTGGCGCTCTGGTCGCGTCACGCATCGACGCCGCACGGTCTGGTCGCGGGCGCGGTGGGCCTGCCGGCCCAGCACCGGGTGCTCGGCACGGACCATCCGCCGGCGTATCCGCCGATGACAGTGGAGGCGGCCGTGGGCGGCGGCCGGCGGGTCATCCGGTTGGCGGCCAGTCGTAGCCGTCCGCCGGTTTTCCTGACCGATCTGGCAAAGGACGTCGGCGCTCATCTGGTCCCGATGGGCTCGGCGGGCGCGAAGATCGCCGCCGTGGTCACCGGTGAGGTCGACGCGTACATCCACGCGGGCGGTCAGTACGAGTGGGATTCGGCCGCTCCGGTCGCTGTGGCGACGGCCACCGGTCTGCATGCTTCCCGGATCGACGGTTCTGCGCTGAAATACAACGGGGCCGACCCGCGTCTACCGGATCTGCTGGTCTGCCGCAAGGATCTCGCGAGTCGGTTGCTTGCAGCGTTGCAGCGGCATTCCGGGTAACCTGAGCGTTCTTCTTCACGAGTCCGACCTGAAAGGTCTGGAATCCGATGTACGGATCCGTGCGAATCGAGTTCGTGTCATGACGTCCCCCGCCGCGTACCAGGTGTCGCACCTCGACGCCCTTGAGGCGGAGAGCATCTTCGTGATGCGCGAGGTGGTCGCCGAGATGGAGCGGCCGGTGCTGCTCTTCTCCGGCGGCAAGGACTCGATCGTGATGCTCCGGTTGGCCCAGAAGGCGTTCGCGCCGGCCAACATCCCCTTCCCGGTGATGCACGTGGACACCGGGCACAACTTCCCCGAGGTGCTCGACTACCGCGACCAGCGGGTGGCCGAGCTGGGCCTGCAGCTGATCGTGGCGAGCGTGCCGGAGGCGCTGAACAAGGGCCTGGTCCGCGAGTCCGCCGACGGCATGCGCAACCGGATCCAGACGCCGGTGCTGCTGGAGGCGGTGGAGAAGCACCGCTTCGACGCGCTGTTCGGCGGCGCCCGGCGCGACGAGGAGAAGGCGCGGGCCAAGGAGCGGGTGTTCAGCTTCCGCGACGAGTTCGGCCAGTGGGACCCGAAGAACCAGCGTCCGGAGCTGTGGGCGCTGTACAACGGCCGGCACCACCCGGGCGAGTCGATCCGGGTGTTCCCGCTGTCGAACTGGACCGAGCTGGACGTGTGGCACTACATCGCGCGGGAGCGGATTCCGCTGCCGTCGATCTACTACGCGCACGAGCGCGAGGTGATCGAGCGCGACGGCATGCTCTACGCGGTGAACGAGTTCTTCCGGGCCCGCGCCGGTGAGCAGCCGTTCAAGGCCCAGGTGCGGTACCGGACCGTGGGTGACGCCTCCTGCACCGCGGCGGTCCGGTCGGACGCCGACACGGTGGAGAAGGTGATCGAGGAGGTGGCCGCCACGCGGATCACCGAGCGCGGCGCGACCCGTGGTGACGACCGGGTCAGCGAGGCCGCCATGGAGGACCGCAAGCGAGAGGGCTACTTCTGATGAGCGTCGAGACCCTGGCGCCGGCCGAGAGCGACACCGCGCGGCCGATGGACCTGCTGCGGTTCGCCACCGCGGGCAGCGTCGACGACGGCAAGTCGACGCTCATCGGCCGTCTGCTCTACGACACCAAGTCGCTGTTCACCGACCAGCTCGCCGCCGTCGAGGCGGTCAGCGCGGCGCGTGGCGACGAGTACACCAACCTGGCGCTGCTCACCGACGGCCTGCGCGCCGAGCGGGAGCAGGGCATCACCATCGACGTGGCGTACCGCTACTTCGCCACGCCGCGGCGCAAGTTCATCATCGCCGACACCCCCGGGCACATCCAGTACACCCGGAACATGGTCACCGGCGCCTCCACCGCCGACCTGGCGCTGATCCTGGTGGACGCGCGTAAGGGCCTGGTGGAGCAGTCCCGCCGGCACGCGTTCCTCTGCTCGCTGCTGCGGGTGCCGCACCTGGTTCTCTGTGTGAACAAGATGGACCTGGTGGACTGGTCGCAGGAGGTCTACGAGCGGATCGCCGACGAGTTCACCGCGTTCGCGGCGAAGCTCGACGTGCCGGACCTGACTGTGGTGCCGGTCTCCGCGCTCAAGGGCGACAACATCGTCACCCGCTCGGAGAACATGCCGTGGTACGAGGGTCCGTCGCTGCTGCACCACCTGGAGCGGGTGCACATCGCCTCCGACCGCAACCTGGTCGACGTGCGGTTCCCGGTGCAGTACGTGATCCGGCCGCAGTCCACCACCGTCACCGACTACCGGGGCTACGCCGGGCAGGTGGCCTCCGGTGTGCTCAAGCCGGGCGACGAGATCATGGTGCTGCCGTCCGGCTTCACCAGCCGGATCGCGGCGGTGGAGACCGCCGACGGCCCGGTGGACGAGGCGTTCCCGCCGATGTCGGTGACGGTCCGGCTGACCGACGAGCTGGACATCTCCCGCGGCGACATGATCTGCCGGCCGAACAACGCCCCGATGGCCGTGCAGGACATCGAGGCGATGGTCTGCTGGATGGACGAGACCCGCCCGTTGCAGGTCGGCGGCAGGTACGCGATCAAGCACACCACCCGCTCGGCGCGGGCGATCGTGCGCGGCCTGCACTACCGGCTGGACATCAACTCGCTGCACCGGGACGAGACGGTGGGCGAGTTGAAGCTCAACGAGATCGGCCGGGTCCGGCTGCGCACCACGGTGCCGCTGCTGGCCGACGAGTACCGCCGCAACCGCACCACCGGCGGCTTCGTGATCATCGACGAGGCCACCAACCGTACGGTCGGCGCCGGCATGATCGTCGAGGCCGGCTGACCCCCTGCTTCGTAAGGAAGGGCCCCTTGTTAACAGCGCGCTGTTAACAAGGGGCCCTTCCTCTACCGGAGGCGTTAATAAGGGGCCCTTCCTTACACCCTCAGCCCAGGCGGGTGACGCCGTCGGCCGGGAGCACCGTGAGCGTGCCGGGGGCGGTGAAGCCGCGCTTCGCGTACGCCTCGGTGACGGCGGCGGCCACCGGGTCGGCGGCCTCGGCGTCGACCAGGGCGAGCACGCAGCCGCCGAAACCGCCGCCGGTCATCCGGGCGCCGTACGCCCCGGCGGACAGCGCCGCCTCGACCGCGGTGTCGATCTCCGGCACGGTGATCTCGAAGTCGTCGCGCATGGAGGCGTGCGAGGCGGTCAGCAGCGGACCGGTGTCGCGGACCCGGCCGGCGCGCAGCAGCGCGACGGTGTCGAGCACCCGCTGGTTCTCGGTGACGACGTGCCGGACCCGGCGGCGGGTCTCGTCGTCGTCGAGGCGGGCCAGCGCGGCGTCGAGGTCGGCCACGTCGACGTCGCGCAGCGCGGTCACCCCGAGCGTCGCGGCGGCCCGCTCGCAGCTGCGGCGCCGGGCCGCGTACTCGCCGTCCGCGTGCCGGTGCGGCGCCCGGCTGTCGATCACCAGCACGGCCAGCCCGGCGGCGTCCAGGTCGAACGGGATCTGCTCGACCTCCTCGGTGCGGCAGTCGAGGAACAGGGCGTGCCCGGCCCGGCCGCGGATCACGGCGGACTGGTCCATGATCCCGGTGGGCGCGCCGACGTAGTCGTTCTCGGCCCGCTGGGCCAGCCGGGGCCACGCCTGCGCGGGCAGGTCGAGGCCGCCGAGGTCGACCAGCGCGGCCAGCACCGCCGACTCGATCGCGGCCGACGAGGAGAGCCCGGAGCCGACCGGCACGTCGGAGGCGACGGCGAGCCGCGCGCCCGGCACGTCGTGGCCGGCGGCGCGCAGCGCCCACACCACCCCGGCCACGTAGGCGGCCCAGCCGTCGACGCCGCCGGGCTCGTCGGCCTCCGCCGCGCCGAACTCGACCGGCTCGTCGTCCAGCTCCGACCAGACCGTCCAGCGTCCGTCCGGGGCGGGCGCGGCGGCGACCACGGTACGCAGCGGCAGCGCGAAGGGCAGCACGAAGCCGTCGTTGTAGTCGGTGTGCTCGCCGATCAGGTTGACCCGTCCGGGTGCCGCCCAGCGGCCGGCCGGCTCGGTGCCGTACCGCTGCCGGAAGCCGGCGGTGGCGCGGTCGGCGACGGTCATGAGGGCTGCCCCGCGACGTGGGCCTGGTAGAACGCCCAGGCGTCGCCGACCATGTCGTGCAGGGTGGGCTTGGCCGGCGTCCAGCCCAGCTCGTCGCGGGCGAGCGCGGAGGACGCGACCAGTTCGGCCGGGTCGCCCTCGCGGCGTGGGGCGACCTCGACCGGCACCGGGTGGCCGGTGACCTCGCGGACCACGTCGACCACCTGCCGGTTGGTGAAGCCGTTGCCGTTGCCCAGGTTGTAGATGCGGTGCCGGCCCGGGGTGGCCGCGTCGAGCGCGAGCAGGTGGGCGCGGGCCAGGTCCTCCACGTGGATGTAGTCGCGTACGCAGGTGCCGTCGACAGTGGGGTAGTCGTCGCCGAAGAGCTGGAGCTTCTCCCGCCGCCCGGCGGCCACGTCGAGCGCGATCGGGATGAGGTGCGTCTCGGGGTCGTGCCGTTCGCCGATGGCCAGCCCGTCGCGCAGGTACGCCCCGGCGACGTTGAAGTAGCGCAGCGAGACGGCGGCCAGGTCGTGCGCGATCGCCTCGGAGGTGAGCGCCATGTCGACGGCCAGCTTGGTCGCGCCGTAGGTGCTGGTGGGGGCCTTGACGGCGGTTTCCGGGATGGGTAGTTCGGTGGGGTTGCCGTAGACGGCGGCAGTGGAGGAGAAGACCATCCGGGGCACCCGGGCGGCGCGGACCGCGTCGATGAGCGCGATCGAGCCGACGGTGTTGGTGTGCCAGTACAGCTCGGGCCGGATCATCGACTCGCCGGCGGCGATGAGGGCCGCGAAGTGCAGCACGCCGTCGTACCCGGCGTCGGGGGTGAGCACCCGGGCGGCCTCGTGCACCGGCAGGTCGACGTGGGTCGCCTCGGGGGCGAGGGCTTCCCGGTGACCGGTGCGCAGGTCGTCCAGCACGGTCAC
>NZ_JAGPXV010000919.1:0-1637 GCF_018070405.1 Micromonospora sp. D75 | reverse complement strand
GATGTAGAGCGCGTCGGCGATGAGCCGGTTCGTCTGCCCCCGGGCGGCGAGCCGGGCCACCCGCTCCTCCGTCGCGGTGAGCGCCGTCGGGGCCGGGGTGCGGGCGCCGATGCGGCCCAGCTCCGCCCGCGCCCGGTCGGCGAACGCGGACGCGCCGAGCGCGTCGAACTCGGCCACCGCCGCGTCGAGCGCCGCCCGCGCCTCCCGCCGCCGCCGCACCCGCCGGTACGCCCGCCCGGCCGCGAGCAGGCAGCGGGCCCGGTCCAACGGCAGCACCGCCTCCGGCACCGTGGCCCGGGCCTGCGTCAGCGCGTCCAGCGCCTCGCCCGGGTCCGCGCCCGTCGCGCCGGCCAGAAGCACCCGGCTGCGGGCCAGCCCGAGCGTCGTCCACGGCCGCGGCAGCCGCGCGTGCCGCCGGGCCAGCCGGTCCAGCGCCGCGTGCGCGGTGTCCAGGTCACCGGCGCCCACGCACGCCTCGATCCAGTCCGGCTCGAACCGCTGCCCCAGCGGCTCGACGATGCCCGAACCGTCCAGGTCGGCCGCGAGCGAGCCGTACGCCGCCGCGGCCGTGACCCACTCGCCCGAGGCGAGCGCCACCAGCCCGGTGAGCTGATGGTGCAGCCGGCGGCTCCACGCGTCGCCGAGGTCGTCGTCGCGACGTAGCCCGGCGGCGGTGGCACCCGCCCGCGCCAGCCGGCCCCGGTGCGCGTCGAGCATGCCGGCCAGCCAGCTCTCGCCCACCAGGCCGGTGCCGAGCTGCTCACCCAGGTCACGGGCGTCGGCGATGTGCGTCCCGGCCTCGGCGAACCGCCCGGCGAGCAGTTCCGTCTCGCCGAGGTGGGTGAGCGCCTCGTGCCGCAGCGGGTCGTCCCCGCGCGCCACCGCCCGGTCCAGCATCAGGTGCAGCCGGGCCCGGGCCCGGTCGTGGTCGTCGACGGCCTTCCACCAGATCGCCGGCACCGAGCCGGCCAGGTAGGACGGTTCGCCGGCCTCCAGCGCCAGCGCCCGGTCGAGCAGGCCGGTCGGCGCCTCGCCACCGGCGCGTACCTCGTGGAAGAAGAACAGCAGCAGCGCGGCGGTGAACAGCGGGCGGTGGTCGTCGCGGTCGGAGAGCCGGGCGATCGCCGCCCGAGCGTGCGCCCGCGCGGCCTCCGGCTGGTCGTGGAACATCGTCAGGTGCGTGTGGATCCGCCCGGCCAGGTCCCCGTCCGGCCCGGCCGCGGCGAGCGCCTGCTCGGCCACGCGCACGGCGGTGACCAGGTCGTCGGCGCACCAGGCGACGAGGGCGCGCAACAGCAGCGCCTCACCCCGCTCGGCGCCGGTCAGCTCCTCGGCCGCGGCCTCGGCGGCCCGGCCGGCCGCCGCGTAGTCCCCGCTGTCGATGCGGCACTGCACCGCGTCGAGGCGACGCCGGTTGCGGTCGGCGGTGGCGGCCTGCGGGGTCAGCTCGGCCGCCCGGGCGTACCAGTCGGCGGCGAGCGCGGGCGCGCCGCGTATGCGCTGGCGGGCCGCGGCGGCGGCCAGGTCGGCGGCGACGTCCGCGTCTGGCGCGACAGCGCACCGGGCCAGTTGCCGGGCCCGCTCGTCGGGGTCGGCGACCGCGCGGGCGAGCACCGCGTGCAGGCGCCGCCGGGCTC
>NZ_JAGPXV010000918.1:0-1643 GCF_018070405.1 Micromonospora sp. D75 | reverse complement strand
GTGGCGAACCTCGACGGTCCCACCGAGCTGACCGTGACCTGCACCGGTCACCGGCTGCCGGCGGATCCGGCGGACTGGCCGGCCACCTCGAACGGCACCGTGCCGATCGGTGACGCGCACCCCGGGCTCGACGCGATCCTGCGCGGCGAGGACGGCACCGTCGGCGGTGACGACGGCGAGCTGTGCGTGCACGGGCCGCAGCGGTTCGACGGCTACCTCGACCCGGCCGACGACGAGGACCGGTTCGTCACGTACGCCGGTCGCCGGTACTACCGCACCGGGGACCGGGTCCGCCGCGAGCACGGCACGCTCGTGCACCACGGCCGCCTGGACGACCAGGTGAAGCTGCGCGGCTACCGGATCGAACTCGGCGAGATCGAAATGGTGCTGCGCGGCCACCCGGGGGTGCAGGACGCGGTGGTGCTGGCGTTCGGCGCGGGCGCCCACGTCGCCCAGCGCGCCGTCTACACCGGCGCCGCCGGGATCACCGCCGAGTTGACCCGCCGGTGCGCGGACCGGCTGCCCGGCTACATGGTGCCGGCCCGGATCCACCACGTGGCCGCGCTTCCCACGAACGCCAACGGCAAGACCGACCGGCGCCGGACCGCCGACCTGGTCGGCAGCGCGACGAGAGGAGAACGACGATGACCGGGACAGGAGACGGACACGACCAGGAAGGGGCGTTCCGTTCGGTGGCCGGGCGGTTCGCCACCGGAGTGGCGGTGGCGACGGCCGTCGGACCCGACGGCCCGGTGGGCATGACGGTCAACTCCTTCACCACCGTGTCGCTGTCGCCCCGGATGCTGCTGGTCTGCCTGCGGCGGGACTGCCGGCTGCTCGGCGCGGTCCGGCGTACCGGGCGTTTCGCGGTGACGGTGCTCGCCGACGACCAGCGCGCGGAGGCGGCCTGGTTCGCCAGCCGGGGACGGCCCAGCGGCGCCGACGGCTTCACCGGTGTCACCTACGACGCGGAGCGGGCGACCGGCTGCCCGCGCCTGACCGACGGGGTGGCGTACTTCGGCTGCGAGGCCGTCTCCGCCGACCCGGCCGGTGACCACGCCGTGCTGATCGGCGCGGTCCGCTCCGCCGGCCTGCTCCGGCCGACCCCACCGCTGCTGTTCGTGGACGGCCACTACGCGCGGGTCGCCGCACCGGCGGAAGCGCAGGTGGCGCGATGAGCATCGGCGCCGCTCCCGGCGACCTGCGCCACCTGAGCCTGCGCGCCGCGCGGGCCGGGGCGGACGCGATCCGCGAGGCACGGAGCCAGGGTTTCCGGACCATGCACAAGGGCGGGGCGGCGCAGGACCCGGTGACCACCGCCGACCACGCCAGCGAACGGGCCATCCTCGACCTGCTCGCCCGCGACCGGCCGCAGGACGCCGTCCTGGCCGAGGAGTCCGGGCTCAGCGCCGGCTGCTCCGGCCTGCGCTGGATCGTCGACCCGCTCGACGGCACGCTGAACTTCAGCCACGGGGCGAGCCGCTACGCGGTGAGCATCGCGGTGGCGATCGGCTGCGACGACGGCGACGGCCAGGTGGTCGCCGCCACCCTCCTGCAACCGGCAACCGGCGCCTGCCTGGTGCTCGACGGCGACGGCGCGCTCGACGGCGACGTCCCGGTCACCGTCGACCGGGAGGCCGCGC
>NZ_JAGPXV010000917.1:0-1649 GCF_018070405.1 Micromonospora sp. D75 | reverse complement strand
CACCCGCACCCGCACCCGCCGGACAACCCGCACGCACCAACCGCCGCACAAACACACCCGACGACCGCAACGCCACCTGATCCTCAACCCCCGACAACAACACCCCACACAACCAACCCCACACACCACCACCCAACACACCCGGCAAATCCACCAAACCACCCCACCGCAACGGCACCTCCAAACCCACCACCCGACCCAAACCCCACACCGCAGAACCGTCCAGGTCGGTCAGAGGCTCGGAGTCGTCCACGGAGACGGCACCGCTGGTCAACCACCACAGCCGACCCTCGACCTCAGTGACTGCAAGCGCCTGCGCGACCGCCAGTGCCTCGACGACACCGGCGCCGGCCAGCGACATCAGCGAGATCATCCCGGCGACCGGTCCTGCGGCCGCCGAGGCGGCGGACAGCCGACGCGCGATCCCGTCCCGGTCCAGCTCGTCCAGCACCACGGGGATCATCTCGGCGCCCCGCTCCGCCAGCCCGGCCAGCAACGGGTGGTCCTCCTGGCCGGGCACCATCAGCACCAGCCAGGAGCCGGTCAGGTTCTCGTTTCCGGTCACGTCCTGGCGCCGCCACACCACGCGGTAGCGCCAGGCGTCCACCGTCGACCGCTGCTGTGCGGCCCGCCGCCACTGCGCGAGCTTCGGCAGGACCGCGCTGAACGGTTCGTCCGCGCCGACACCCAGCTCGCCGCCGACCAGGTCGGGGTCGCCGGACTCCACGGCCGCCCAGAACCGCCCGTCGAGAGCTTCGCCGTGCACGTCCCGGCGGGCCGCGGGCGCCGCCTCGGGCCAGTACCAGGTGTGGTCGAAGGCGTACGTGGGCAGGTCGACCACACCCGGCCGGGCGCCGGTCTGACCGTGGTACGCCGCCCAGTCGACCGGCACACCCGCCACCCACAACTGCCCCAGCGCCGACGTCAACACGCCGACCTCCGGCTGATCCCGCCGCGACACCGGAATCCGCCGCACCCCGGCATCCGCGACGATCTCCGCCACCATCGCCGTCAACGTCGCATCCGGGCCCACCTCCAGGAACGTGTCCACCCCCTGCCCCCGCAGAGCAGCCACCCCGTCGGCGAACCGCACCGGCTGCCGCACGTGCCGCACCCAGTACTCCGGATCCACCAGCTCCAGCGGCTCCGCGACCGCGCCGGTCACGTTCGACACGATCGGCACCCGCGGCACCCGCCAGTCCAGCCCCGCCACCACCGACGCGAACTCGTCCAGCATCGGATCCATCAACCGCGAATGGAACGCGTGACTGACCGCCAGTTCCTTGACCCGCCAACCCCGCTCACGGCAGGCCCCCACCACCGAAGCCACCTCATCGGCCGCACCCGACACCACCACCGACGCCGGACCGTTCACCGCCGCCACGTCCACCGCCACGCCGGTCACGCCGAGCAACTCGGCGACAGCCTCCTCCGACGCACCGACCGCCGCCATCACCCCACCCGACGGCAGAGCCTGCATCAACCGACCCCGCGCCGCCACCAGGGAACAGGCATCCGCCAACGACAACATCCCCGACACGTACGCCGCCGTCACCTCACCGATCGAATGACCCGCCAGGAAATCAGCCCGCACACCCCACGACGCGAGCAACTCCCACAACGCCACCTCAACCGCGAACAACCCCGCC
>NZ_JAGPXV010000916.1:0-1654 GCF_018070405.1 Micromonospora sp. D75 | reverse complement strand
GGCCGTGGGTGTCGGTGAGCAGGCGGAACCGGGCGCCGTTGACGGCGATCTGGCCGGTGTGCCGGTCGAAGCGGTCCAGCTCGACGTCGGCAGTGCGCACGTAGCCACCGGCCTCGACACCGACCCGGAACCGGTGCGCGCCGACCCGGGCCACCCGCATCCGGTAGGTCACGCCGCGCAGCTTCAGGTCCAGCGGCCGGCCGCTGCGGTGCTGCACCTGCGGGCGTCCACCCGCCGCTGTGGACAGCAACCGCTGCCGCTCGGCGGTCTCGTCCTCCTCGTACGCCTCGATCGCGGCGGCGGCGAGCGCGACGGCGGAGCGCCGCGGGGAAATCGACACGCGGCCCACCGTATCGGGGCAACTCGGCCGCCGTCACCCGACCCGGGTGAGCAGCGTCACCGGGGCGCCGTCGCCGGCGTAACGGTAGGGCTCCAGTTCGGCGTCCCAGGCGGTGCCCAGCGCCTTGTCCAGCGCGTGGGCGAGCGCCTCCGGGCTGCGGGCGGCGGCCATCAGGCTGCGCAGCCGGTCCTCGCCGAGCTGGATGTCACCGGCCGCGCCGACGGCGGCCCGGAACAGGCCCCGGCCCGGTACGTACATGAAACGCTCGCCGTCGACGCCGGGACTGGGTTCCTCGGTGACCTCGAAACGGATCATGGGCCACTGCCGGAGGGCAGCGGCCAGCTCCGCGCCGGTCCCCGGGCTGCCGGTCCAGCCGCACTCGGCGCGACGAGCGCCCGGATCGGCGGGCTGCGCCGTCCAGTGCAGGTTGACCGGCGCGGCGAGGACGCGCGCGATCGCCCACTCGACGTGCGAGCACACGGCGAGCGGGGTCGAGTGGACGTATACGACGCCACGCGTTGGCACGGTGACCTCCCGGTGAGCCGAGGTGCGTCTTCCCCTACGACCTCGTCCTACCGAGTGGTACCTGGACACACATGATGACCCGTGTGACTGGTGGTGCGCCAGCGAATCGGAAAATTCGCCGGTCCCAGCCGGCGGGAAATACCCGGGAGGTGGAGCCGGTTGTGCCCTCTGACGCCGCGACGACCAGCCAGGTGTCGCGGTCGTGTACAGTTCTCTGGGCGGTTCTGTGTGCCGCCGTACATCTTCGCGGGCAGGCGCTCAACCCGGGCGTCACTCGCACAGCCCCCGGACGGCTTTCCGTCCCCACCGTACGTCTGCAAGGAGTACCTCCGTGGCGAGCAACACCTCTAAGACCGCGCGCGCGTCAGTCCGGGCCGGCCAGGCTGGCCAGGGTGGCGCCCTCAGCGTGCTGGGCGAGTTCAAGTACCTGATCCCGCTCAACGGCGGCAAGCACGCCTACGTGCGCAACCTGACCAACGGCAAGACCGCGCACCTGCGCACCGACTCCGAGGCCTTCGTCGAGGAGATCCGGGTGCTGGCCGCCGCCGGCCACGCCGCCAAGATCCGGGCTGAGATCAACGGCCTCGCCGCCGCCCACCCGGACCACGGCTGGGAGGCCACCGAGATGCGCCTGGTCGAGGCCGGCGTCTTCGAGGGCTGAGCACCCTTCACCCGCACCGCCGCGACCGCCCGCCGGGATCACCCGGCGGGCGGTTTCGCGTCTGCTCCTGCGGCAGCAGCGTCACCTCACCGGTGGCGGATCGCCCGCGGATGCGCGTCCGGCTCGTC
>NZ_JAGPXV010000915.1:0-1655 GCF_018070405.1 Micromonospora sp. D75 | reverse complement strand
AGTTGGCCGGGACGAAACGGACGGTTCACGCCGCCAACTTCATGATCGACGGGGAAAACGGGCGGGGCGGGCGGTCAGAAGACCTCCATGGGGGAGGGGGCGCGGTACCAGGTGAAGCCGGGCGTCAGCGCGGTCAGCGTGTCCGGGAGCAGCTCCCGGACGCGGCCGGCGGCGGCCAGCGCGTACGGGTTCGCGCCGCCGAGGTACAGCTCACCGAGCGCGCGTACGTCACACGCCAGCCCGGCCGGTGCGGTGGTGGGCGTGCACTCCGCCCCGTCCGGGCCGCCGACCAGCCGCCAGCGGCCGGTGTTCTCCTTCAGCAGCTCGTCGGTGACCTCGATCACCACGTCCACGTCAGCGGCGTAGCGCCGGGCGGCGAGCGCGGCCGGCACGTCCACCACCCGCACCCAGAGCGCGTCGGCGAGATGCGGGGAGAGCTGGCGGGGTTCGTCCACCAGCCGCAGCAGCGGCTCGTCCAGGGCCGCGATCGGGAACGACAGCCGCCGGGTCAGGTCGACCGAGAGCAGCAGCCGCCACAACGCCGTGTACGCCTCCGGCGTCAGCGCCACCACCTCGCCGACCTGCGTCTCGGCCTGCGGGCCGGTGGCCGTCGAGCTGTCCTTCGTCCGGTAGAGCGCGTACCCGTCGAGCCCGCCGGGGCCCTCGTGCAGCAGCACCCGGCGTTCGGTGGCGCCGCCCCGGTGCGCCTTGAGGTCCGCCAGCAGGTACGACCACCAGCGCTCGTCGCGGCGGGACCAGCCGGGGCGGTCGGCGCGCGCCTGCTCGTACAGCCGGGCCAGCTCGTCCCGGCGCGACTCCGGACGGTCCAGACGCAGCCTGCCCTCGGCGGGCGCCGGGGCGGGCAGGCGCAGCCCGGTGGTGTCCACGGACAGCATGTACCGCGGTGCCGCCGACCCGTAGCCGAACCGGGGATAGATGCGGCCCTCGCTGGCCCAGAGCACCGCGATCGGTTCCCGGCCGGCGTCGCGGACGTCCCGCAGCTGGCGGTGCATCAGCGCGGTGAGCAGGCCGCGCCGCCGGTGCGTCGGCGCGACAGCGACCATCGTCACGTGCGCGGCCGGCACGTTCGCGCCGGGTACGGCCAGTTCGCGGCTGAACGCGGCGGCGTTTGCCACGACCGTTCCGCCGTCGCGGACCAGTAACGACCGGTCCGGCTCGAAGATCGGGCGTTCGAGCGCCTGCACGTCGGGGTCGAGATCGCCGTGGAAGGCCAGCGCCAGCAGCGCCGCGATGTCGTCGAAGTCCTCAGCTCGGGATACCAGCACGTCAGTCACGGCACGTGTGTATCGCACCGCGATGGGGGTCGGCACCCTATTTGCGGGCTGGCTACCCTCGGAAGCGAGGCCGGGATCGGCCGAGGGGGAGGACGAGGATGGCGGACCAGACACAGCCGTGGGCCGAGCGCACCGTGGAGGTGCCGCCCCAGCCGGGGGTGGTGCCCCCGCAGCGGGACGCGTTCCAGCGCGGGGTGGCGGCGGTCGGTCAGCCGCGCACGCGGCGTACGCCCCGCACCGAGCAGTTCCCCACCGTCGAGCAGCACGGCGACTGGGCCGGTGAGCCGGCGCCGCGCCGGCCGATGAGCTGGCATCTCGCCCAGGCCCGCAAGGGCGGGGAGCTGAGCGCCGCCGGGGCCC
>NZ_JAGPXV010000914.1:0-1659 GCF_018070405.1 Micromonospora sp. D75 | reverse complement strand
GTTCAGCCCCGACGGCCGGCGGGTCGTGGTGGCCGACAGCGGCGGCACGGTACGCGGCTGGGACATCCCCACCGGCCGGCTGGCGTTCGAGGTGCGCGAGCCGGAAGTCGTCTACCGGCTGGCGCACACGCCGGACGGGCGGCTGCTGGCCGCGGTCGGGCAGCACGGCCGGGTCTGGGTCCGCCGGGCCGCCGACGGCGAGCTGCTGCGCTCGCCGCGCGGCCACGAGGCCGACGTGTACGCCCTCGACATCCACCCCGACGGCACGCTGATGGCCACCGGCGACACGCACGGCGCGCTGCGGCTGTGGGAGACCGAGACCGGCCGGCCGGTACGGGTGCTCGGGCGGCAGCGGGGCGCGATCTACAGCGTCCGGTTCAACGGCGACGGCAGCCTGCTCGCCACCGCCGCCAGCGACGGCGCGATCCAGCTCTGGGACACCGACGACGGGCAGGTCCGGCACGAGCTGACCCGGCACCGCGGCTCGGTCTGGCCGGTGGTCTGGCGGCCGGATCAGAACCAGGTGGCCACCAGCAGCAACGACGGCACCACCCGGCTGTGGGACGTACGCACCGGGCAGCTCCAGCACACGTTGCGCGGGCACGGCCGGCGGGTCACCGCGCTGTCCTTCCGCGACGACGGGGAAGTGCTCGCCGCCTGCGGCAACGACGGCGTGATCCGGCTCTGGGAACCGCGTACCGGCCGCCTGCTGCGCCAGCTCGCCAGCCCCGCCGACCGGCTGCTGTCCGTGGTGTTCTGCCCCGAGGAGCCGCTGGTCGCCTCGCCCAGCGGCGACGGCGGCGTGCACCTGTGGAACACCGACACCGGCGCCGACGAGCGCGAGCTCAACGTGGACACCGACCACGTCTGGGCGGTCGCGTTCAGCCCCGACGGCGACGCGCTCGCCACCGCGAACGACGACGACACGGTACGCCTGTGGTACCGCCGCACCGGCCGGCACTTCGCCACGCTCACCCCGCACCGGGGCCGGGTGCGCACCGTCGCGTTCAGCCCGGACGGCGAGACCATCGCCACCGGGTGCGACGACCAGACGGTTCGGCTGTGGGACGCCGCCACCGCCACCTGCCGGATGACGCTGGAACACCACACTGACCGGGTCTACTCGGTCGGCTTCAACAGCGAGGGCACGCTGCTGGCCAGCGCCGGCAACGACGGCACGGCGGTGGTCTGGGACGTGCAGACCGGCCAGCCGCGTGTCGTGCTCACCGAACACGACGGCCGCCTCTGGTCGTGCGCGTTCAGCCCGGACGGCAACCTGCTCGCCACCGCCGGGGACGACCTGGTGATCCGGCTGTGGGACCCGGTCACCGGCCGGCTGCACGGCACGCTGGCGGCACACACCCGGCGGGTCTGGTCGGTGCACTTCAGCCCGGACAGCAGCCTGCTCGCCAGCGCCGGTGACGACGGCACCGTACGCCTGTGGGACGTGGCCGACCCGGAGCACGCCCAGCTGCGGACCACGCTGATCGGGCTGCCGGACGGATGGGCGGCGGTCAGCCCGGACGGCCGGTACAAGCTGGACGGTGACCCGGGCGGCCAGTTCTGGCACGTCATCGGCACGTGCCGCTTCGAGGTGGGCGAGCTGGATCCTTACCTGACCCAGGTCCGCCGACTACCCGTGGACGCCCCCTTCTGACC
>NZ_JAGPXV010000913.1:0-1670 GCF_018070405.1 Micromonospora sp. D75 | reverse complement strand
CATAGGGGCCGTTCCGTACCAAGATCTGCCCAGCCACCCGGCGGGCCGTGTCGGTGATCAAGGAGTTTGGGGTCGCGGCGGGCACTACTGGGGACGCGAACTCCTTGATCAACGCGGAGGATGGCCCGGCGGGCGGGAGCTGGGTCGGGGAAGGGGTCGGGGGTGATCGGTAGGGTGCCGGGTATGGAGTCGTTCGTACCGCTGGCGGAGCGGATCGTGGAGGCGTTGCTGGAGAGCCGGCCCGGGCTGGCCACCTCCGCCGGGGACCACCGCTACGACGACCGGCTGCCCGATCTGTCCGCGGACGCGCTCGCCGCCGATCAGGCGATGCTGAAGGACGCGGCGGACGCGCTCGCCGAGATCGACCCGGACGCGCTCGACGTGGCGGAGAGCGTCGACCACGCGCTGCTCACCAGCATGATCGACAGAGGGCTGTTCGAGGCCACCGAGATCCGCGGCCACGAGTGGGATCCGCTGCGCCACAATCCGGGGCCGCTGCTGCACGCCCTGCTGGCCCGTCCCTTCGCCCCGGCCGAGGAGCGCCTGACCAGCCTCGCCGGGCGCCTGTCGGCCGTACCCGATGCGCTTGCGACAGCGCGCGCGACGCTGCGGGACATGCCGCGCATCCACGCGGAGACGGCGGTCGGGCAGTTCACCGGCACGGCGGCGCTGATCCGCGACGAGGTGCCGGCGTTGCTCGCCCAGGCGCCGGCGCTGCGTGACCGGGTCGGCCCGGCGGCCACGGCCGCGATCGCCGCGCTGGAGGAGTTCGTGGCGTGGCTGCGGCAGGGTCTGGCGGCCGACGTGGGCCCGGGGCGTGACCCGCGGCTGGGCCGACGGCGCTGGGAGGCGCGGCTGTGGCACACGCTCGACACCGAGCTGAGCGCCGCCGAGGTGCAGCGCCGCGCCTGGGCCAACCTGGACCGGGTCACCGAGGAGATCCGCGCGGCGGCCGTCGAGCTGGTCGGTGGCCCGGCCGACGACGAGACGGTACGCCGGGCGCTGGACCTGCTGGCCGCCGAGCACCCGGACGACGCCACCATCGTCGACCTCGCCTCGGTGACGCTGGACGAGGCGAGTGACTTCGTGCGCCACCACGACCTGGTCAGCATGGTCGGTGACCCGTGTGTCATCCAGGAGATGCCGGAGTTCGCGCGGGGTGTGGCGGTCGCCTACTGCGATTCGCCGGGGCCGCTGGAGACGGCCGACGTGCCGACGTTCTACTGCATCGCGCCCACCCCGGCGGACTGGCCGGCGCAGCGGGTCGAGTCGTTCTACCGGGAGTACAACGACCACATGATCCGCAACCTGACCGTGCACGAGGCGATGCCCGGCCACTTCCTCCAGCTCGCCCACGCCCGCCGCTACGACGGGCCGACGCGGGTACGCGCGCTCACCGAGTCGGGCGTGTTCATCGAGGGCTGGGCGGTCTACACCGAGGAGCTGATGGCCGGGCTCGGCTTCGGCGGGCTGCCGGTGCGGTTGCAGCAGCTCAAGATGCAGTTGCGGATGACCATCAACGCGCTGCTCGACCAGCTAGTGCACTGCGACGATCTGCCCGAGTCCGAGGCGATGGCGCTGATGACCGGGCGCGGCTTTCAGGAGGAGGGGGAGGCGGCCGGCAAGTGGCGGCGGGCGCTGCTCACCTCCACGCAGCTGTCGACGTACTT
>NZ_JAGPXV010000912.1:0-1683 GCF_018070405.1 Micromonospora sp. D75 | reverse complement strand
CTGCTGCTGTGGGGCGACGTGTCAGTGGGCAACCTCATCGCCGGGCTGGTGGTCGGCGCGGCCGTGCTGCTGTTCTTCCCGCTGCCGCCGGTCACGTTCGGCGGCCGGTTCCGCCCCCGCGCGCTGCTGGTCTTCCTGATCACCTTCATCGCGGAGCTGGTGAGCGCCAGCCTGCACGTGGCCGCCGTGGCGCTGCGCTTCGGTTACCGCCCGCGCGGCGCCATCATCGCGGTGCCGCTGCGCGTGCGTACCGACCTCAACCTGGCGCTCACCGCCGAGGTGATCTCGCTGGTGCCGGGCACGCTGATCATCGACGTCGACCGGGCCGCCGGCGTGCTCTACGTGCACGTGCTCGACGTGCGCGGCCCCGAGGACATCACCGGCAGCCGCGAGCGCGTGCTCGCCGTCGAACGGCGCATCGTCCGCGCCATCGGATCTCCCGCCGAGGTACGCCGGCTCGACCTCGAACCCGCCGAACGGAGGAACCACCCGTGACAGTCCTGCTCGCCGTCGCGCTCACCGTGCTGCTCTCGGCCACCGCGCTGCTCGCCCTGGCCCGCATCTACCGCGGCCCGTCCCTGCTCGACCGGGTCGTCGGCGCCGACCTGCTGCTGACGGCGATGCTCGCCGCGGTGGGGGCGGAGGCCGCCGTGAACCGGCATGCCACCACGCTGCCCGTGCTCGTGGTGCTCTCCCTGCTCGGCTTCATCGGTTCGGTGTCGCTGGTGCGCTTCGCGGTCCGGGGTGAATCGTGAGCGTCGCTGCCGTCGCGGACTGGGCGGGTGGAGCGCTGCTGCTGGCCGGGGCGGTGCTGGGGCTGATCGCCGGCATCGGGCTGGTCCGCTTCCCGGACGTGCTGGACCGGATGCACACGGCCACCAAGCCGCAGGTGCTGGGCGTCCTGCTGCTGCTGGCCGGGCTGGCGCTGCGTCTGCGTACCCCCTCGGACCTGGGCATGCTGGTCCTGGTGGCGATCTTCCAGCTCTCCACCGCGCCGGTGGCGGCGCAGATGATCGGCCGGGCGGCCTACCGGTCCGGCCGGGTCGACCGGAGCCTGCTGGACGTGGACGAGCTCGCCGGGCGGTGAACCGGACGTGGGGGAGGGTTCCCGGCACCCTCAGCGGACGTCCAGCCGGTACCGATAAAATGGGCCGCATGATCGACTCTCCTGCCCCGGAGGGCAGCAGTAGCCGGCCGGGTCATACCCGGCGAATTCCCTCCCCGACGACCCCGGGAGCACTGAACCTCCCGTGCTGATCCTCGTCGGTCTCCTTCTCATCATCGTGCTCACCGCCGCCACCGGTTACTTCGTGGCCCAGGAGTTCGGTTACGTCGCCGTGGACCGGGGCAAGCTCAAGCAGCTCGCCGACGGTGGCGATCGTGCCGCGGCCCGGGCCCTGGAGGTCACCGCGCGGCTCTCGTTCATGCTGTCCGGCGCCCAACTGGGCATCACCGTGACCGCCCTGCTCGTCGGTTACGTCGCCGAGCCGTTCCTCGGCGCCGGGCTGGCCGACCTGCTCGGCCTGACCGGCATCTCCAGCGCGGTGGCGTTGCCGCTGTCGGTGGCGCTGGCCCTGGTCATCGCCACAGTGGTGCAGATGGTCCTGGGTGAGCTGGCCCCGAAGAACCTGGCCATCGCCCGCGCCGAGCCGCTGGCCCGGGCGCTGTCCCGGTCCACCCTGA
>NZ_JAGPXV010000911.1:0-1688 GCF_018070405.1 Micromonospora sp. D75 | reverse complement strand
CACGCCGCCGACGCCGATGCCGGCCGGGCTGCTCGCGGCGCCCGCGCGCCCGCCCGGCGACGACCTGGACCGGCTGATCGACGCGGCGCTGCGCGCCGGGACGCACGCGCCGGACGGCGACGCCGTCCGGGTACGGGAGGACCGGGTCGCCGACCGGACCGTCGACGTGGTCGAGGTGCCGGGCGGCAGGCGCTGGTGGCTCGACCGCGGTGGGCTGCCACGCCGGCTGGAACTGCGCACCGGGTCCGGTGTCTGGGTCCGGCTCGACCTCACGCCGGGCCGTGTGTCCGCCGGTCCAGCGGGCCCGGCGTCGCGCTGACCGGCCCGCCGCCGCGCGCGGCACCGCGGGTGAGCGTCAGGGACGCCAGCCGGTCTGCGCGGCCCACTCCTCGGCGCGCAGGTGCTCCTCGTCGAACCACGGGTCGTTGACAGTGCCCCACGCGGCGTGCTCCGGCGCGGTGGCCGCCAGCTCCCGCTTCACCTGCAGGTAGTCGGCCCGCCGCGCCGGGTCGGCGCGCAGGTGGTCGCGCATCAGCAGCGCGTACCGCCAGCCGGGCGAGCCGGCCTCGCGCAGGTGCAGCCGCACCGGTCGCCCCGGGTCCGCGCCGCCGTGCAGCCGCTTGGGCCAGCGCACCGGCTCCGGCTGCCGGGGGACGTCCCACCAGTCACCCGGCAGGCGCGGGAAGCCCGCCTCGGCCAGCCGCTGCGCGATCGGCCCGTCCGCCTCGTCCAGCGAGGAGACAGTCACCTGGATGTCGATCACGTCCGGCGCGGCCAGCCCCGGCACGGCGGTGGAGCCGACGTGGTCGACCCGGACGTCACCGCCCGCCGCGTGGCGGATCCGGGCGGCCAGCCGGGCGTACTGCTCGGGCCAGGTCGGGTCCGGCCCGGCGAGCGCCGCCGGGTCGGCCGACACGGCGCGGCGCTCGCGGACGTTGCGCTCGTAGGGCACCAGGCGGTCCCGCCAGAGAGCGTCCACGGCGGCGTGCAGCTCGGTGAGCGTGCCGTCGTTGGCCAGCAGCACGTCGGCGACCGCGCGCCGGGTGGCGTCGTCGGCCTGCGCGGCGATGCGCCGCTGCGCCTCCGCCGCGGCCATGCCCCGGTCGCGGGTCAGCCGGGCCATCCGGGTCGGCACGGCCGTCTGCACCACGACCACCAGGTGGTACGTGGGCGCGAGCCCTACCTCGACCAGCAGCGGTACGTCGTTGACGACTATCGCGTCGGCCGGGGCGGCGGCGACCAGTTCGGCGCTGCGTGCGCGTACCCGGGGGTGGGTGATCCCTTCGAGCGTGCGGCGGGCGGCCTCGTCGCCGAAGACCAGCGCGCCGAGGGCGGCCCGGTCCAGCGTCCCGTCGGCGTCGAGGACCCTGTCGGAGAAGGCGGCGACCACCTCGGCCAGCCCGTCGGTGCCGGGCGCGACGATCTCGCGGGCGATGCGGTCCGAGTCGACGATCACCGCGCCCAGCGCGGCGAGGCGGCTCGCCACCGCGCTCTTGCCCGATCCGATTCCGCCGGTCAGCCCCACCTTCAGCACCCGGACAGTCAACCGGATCGCTCGTCCACATGCCAAACCGTCCCGGCACACGACGCGGGCCCCGCCCCCGGCGCTCCGCTGGTGCGGAACGCGGGGACGGGGCCCGTCGTCAGAGGCGGTCGCCGGCTCGTCCGGTGGAACGAGCAGGCGTCAG
>NZ_JAGPXV010000910.1:0-1689 GCF_018070405.1 Micromonospora sp. D75 | reverse complement strand
ATGTCGCGCTGGGTATCTCCGGGGCGATCCAGCACCGGGCCGGCATGCAGACCTCGAAGACCATCGTCGCGGTGAACAAGGACGCCGAAGCGCCGATCTTCGAACTGGCCGACTACGGCGTGGTCGGTGACCTGTTCAAGGTCGTCCCCCAGGCCGCCGAGGAGATCCGCAAGCGCAAGTGACACAGTCGTGTCGGTCATGCTCTGGATGGAGGACGGCGAATGGTGGGGGCAGCAGCGATGCGGATCGAGCCCGATGACGTGACGTCGGACTGGACGCGTCCGGGCGTGTTCGAGGTGGCCGCAGGTGTGTACCGCATTCCGCTGCCGCTACCGCAGGACGGTCTGCGATCGGTGAACGTGTACGCCCTGGCCGGTGACGACGGCCTCGTGCTGGTCGACTCGGGCTGGGCCATCACGGCGGCCCGACAGGCATTGGACGCGGCCCTGGCTGCACTGGGCGCGGGCCTTGCGGACGTACGCCGGTTCCTCGTGACGCACGTGCACCGCGACCACTACGCGATGGCGGTGGCCGTACGGCGCGAGTTCGGCACCACGGTGAGCCTCGGCGAGGGCGAGGAACCCTCTATCCGCGAGCTGTCGACTCCGGGCCACCGGCCGATGTCCGAACACTGGCAGGCGCTGATGCGATGCGGTGCGGGCGAGATCGTCGGAGCGCTGCGCGCGCGGGCCGAGTCGGCGCGGCATGATCCGACGGACTGGGCGGCACCGGACGACTGGTTGGCCGGGGGGACCGACGTCGTCCTGCCGACCAGGACCCTGCGGGTGGTGGCGACCCCTGGACACACCCGTGGGCACGTCGTCTTCCTCGATCGCGACGCGGAGCTGATGTTCACCGGCGACCACGTCCTTCCGCACATCACACCGTCCATCGGCTTCGAGGCGGCGGCCGCGGCGCTGCCACTCGGGGACTACCTGGATTCGTTGCGGTTGGTCCGGTCTCTCCCGGACCAGCGGATGCTGCCCGCGCACGGCCCGGTCGGCCCGAGTGTCCACGCGCGCGTCGACGAACTCCTGCACCATCACGCGAAGCGACTCGACCAGGCGTGCGAGGTCGTGCGTGACGCGACGACGGCTTACGAGGCGGCGGGTCAACTGACCTGGACCAGGCGGGAGCGTGCCTTCGCCGACCTGGACCTGTTCAACCAGATGCTTGCCATCACCGAGACGGCCGCCCACCTCGACCTGCTGGTGGCGCAGGGGCGGCTGAAGGCTGCCGACATCGACGGAGTGCGCCGCTACGCCCCGGCGTGATTGCTCTGGACAATCCCGTTGGAGCCGGCCGCGGTGGGCGTAAGCGCGGGGTGCCAGCTGCAATCCGGCACCGATGATGACCATGGGCCTCCGGGCTGCCAGCGGCTCCGACATGTTGCTGTTGCCTGAACGGCCCGGACTGCTGGTTCGGGAGACCGCGTTGGCCGAGTCGGTCGAGTCCGTAAATCGCAGTAAGCACGACCTCCTCCATGAGCGGCCTGACGTAGCACAATCGCCGGATGAGCGGGCGGCGGGCTTTCGACCTCCACTTGGAAGAGGTGTGGGCCGGGTGCTGCGCCGGAGTCGGCTGTGGCGCTTGAGCTGACTCAGCCGCCGTGAGTCTGGGCGGCAGCGAGCGCTGAGCTGAGAACCGGCACGCCTATCGTGGCGATCCAGAGGTCGCCGACGGTGACGT
>NZ_JAGPXV010000091.1:0-13607 GCF_018070405.1 Micromonospora sp. D75 | reverse complement strand
ACCTAGGCCGGCCTGGCCAGGTCCTCCACCACCCTCGCCCCGGGCAGCGCGCCGAGCGCCGGCCCGGGCAGGGCGATCTTGCTGTGCCGTACGCCTGATCCGATGATCACGTGCGGGGTGGCGATCACCCGGGAGTCGACGAGGACCGGCCAGTCCGCCGGCAGCCCGATGGGCGTGATGCCGCCGTACTCCATTCCGCTCAACTCGACCGCCTCGGCCATCGGCGCGAAGCTCGCCTTGCGCACGTCGAGCAGCTTGCGGACCACGCCGTTGACGTCGGCGCGGGTGGTGGCGAGCACGACGCAGGCCGCGTACCGGGTCTCGCCGCCGCGCTTACCGGCGACCACCACGCAGTTGGCCGATTCCTCCAGCCCCACCTGGTACGCCTCGCAGAACGCGGCGGTGTCGGCCAGGTCGGCGTCGATCGGGGCGACGAGTACGTCGTCCACGTCCACCGGGGCCTCGGCCGGCCACTCCTGCAGCGCCGCGGCGACCGGCGGGGCCAGCAGGTCGAGCCGTGCCCGGGCCGGCTCCGTCTTCAGCGTCCCCATCATGTCGCGATCCTCGCACCCGCTTCGCGGATCGCCCCTCCGGGCCCCGGCTCCGCCCCTCAGTTGGGATTGCTGAGGAACGCGTTCTCCTGCGCGAAGTCCCGGTTCTCGGCGGTGGTGAGCTGCCGACGGCGCAGCACCTCGGGACGGTTCGCCTCGGCGTCCTCGATGCCGTGCCGGACGCCGACCCGGATCACGCCGTAGAGGAAGACGAAACCGAAGACGTAGAGGAGCACTGTGGCGACGAAGACCAGCATGGGGTCACGGTAGGCCGGTGCGGACCCGACCGGTTCTCATCTTCCGCCGGTTCCCCCGTACGTGTCCGCGAGGTAGTCGGCCCAGGTCCGGGTGCCGGTCGGCGTGGCCGTCGTGGTGAGTCCGCCCCCACGCAACTCCCGCCCGAGGCGGCCGGGAATCCGGACCGGCAGCAGCGGACGGCGTACCCGGCGGGCCGCGAGCCAGGTGCGGGCCGCCTCGTCGAAGCGCAGCACCTGCGGCCCGGCGAAGTCCTCGACCCGGTGCGACGGTCCGGCGAGCAGCAGCACCGCGAGCCGGTCCGCCACGTCGGCCGGGTCGACCGGCTGGGCGAGTACGGCCCGGTCCCCGATCACCGGGCCGAGGCGGCTCGCGCCTTTCAGCAGGTCCGCCAGGAACTCGGGGAACTGGGTGGCGCGCAGCACGCTCCACGGCACCGTTCCGGCGGCCACCACCTCTTCGGCCGCGAGCTTGTGCCGGTAGTAGGGAATCGGCACCCGGTCGACGCCGACGATCGAGACGTACACCAGGTGACGGACCCCGGCGTGGTCGGCGGCCATGGTCAGCCGGCGGATGCCGAGCACGTCGATCTCGTGGGTACGCCGTTGCGGCGACGAGGCCAGGTGCAGCACCGCGTCCACCCCGGCGACCGCCTCCGCCAGCCCGGCCCCGGTGGCCAGGTCGGTGCTCACCCATTCCACCCCGTCTCCGGTACGGGGCCGACGGCTGGTCGCCCGGAGCGTGAAGCCCTCGTCCCGCAGCCGGGGCACCACCACCCGCCCGAGCCGTCCGGTCGCCCCGGTCACCAGCACCCGCATCGCCACTCCTCCCAGCCACGCCCTGCCCACTCGGTCCGCATTCAGGACGGCAGCCCGGCCGGGATCGTGACCGCTCGCCGGGCCGTCGGCCCGAAGTCGCGCTTGCCGGGCTGCTCCATCACAGTGTGTGAGCCCCGCGCAGGCGACTACGACTGTTGAGCGATATACCTGAGAGTCATAATCATGACCAGGAGTCATACCGCAGTCAGGCGATGCCTTCGGCAGGAGCGTTACTGCGCGTGAGCGGCGACCGGGCCGGCGACGCCTCAGCCCGCCGGGCGAGGCACCACTCGACCGGCAAGGGTCAGGCCGAGCAGGCCGCAGCCCGCTGCCACCGCCAGCGTGGTCGCGTAGCTGGCCGGGCCGGGTGACGCACCGGCGGCCAGGACCGCGCCGGTCAGCGCCAGCACGGTGGCCGCGGCGAGCGAGTCGCCCAGTTGCAGCGCCGAGCTGTTGCGGCCCTGCTCGGCCGGGGCCGACTGCTCCAGGGTGAGCACCGACAGCGACGGGTAGAGCAGTCCCATGCCGAGCCCGGCCACGGCCCAGGAGAACACCGCCGGCAGCACCGGCAGCCCGGGCAGCAGCGCCGACGCGACGCCCGCCGTACCGATGGTGATGCAGGCCAGCCCGGCCCGGGGCAGGCTCGCCGCCGACCGGGGCGAAGCGATCCGGCCCTGGATCCACGAGCCCACCGACCAGGACAGCGCCCCCACGGTCAGCACCAGGCCGGCGCCGGTGGGCGAGAAGCCGCGCTCCCGCGACAGCATCAGCGGGATCACCACCTCGGCGGCCACGAACGCCGCCGACGCCAGCGCGCGCAGGCCGATCACCGTCGGCAGACCGCGTGCCGCGCGCAGGAACCCGGACGGCAACAGACGCGGTACGCAGACGAACAGCCCGGCCAGCGCCCCGGCGATCAGGCCGGCGGCGAGCACGCCGCGCTGCTGCCCCCCGTAGTGCAGCAGTGCGGCGCTCGCCCCCGCCCCGCAGGCCCAGCCGACGCGGGCCAGCGCGCCCGCGGGCGGCCGGGTCGGCACGGTGCCGGCCAGCGCCTTCAGACCCGGCTGGATCAGCAGCGCCGCCGGAATCGCCACCGCCGGTACCGCGAGGAACACCCATCGCCAGCCCAGATGTTCCACGATCAGGCCGGCCAGCGCCGGGCCGACCAGCGACGGCACCACCCAGGCCGCGGCGAACGCGGCGAAGATCCGCCGCCGCAACTGCTCCGGGTACGCCTGACCGACCACCACGTAGAGCGCCACCGAGACGAGTCCGGAACCGAAGCCCTGCACCACCCGCCCGACGACCAGCATCTCCATGGTCGTCGCGGAACCGGCCACGACCAGCCCGGCGACGAACCAGGCGACGCCGTGCCACATCGCCGGCCGTGGTCCGCGCGCGTCGCACCAGATGCCGGAGGCGACCATCGCCACCACGCCGGAGGCGAACGAGCCGCCGAACGCCAGCGCGTACAGGCCGAGCCCGTCCAGCGCGCGGGCCACCGTCGGCATGGCGGTGCCCACCGCCAGCGCCTCGAACGCGAGCAGGGACACCAGGGCGACGCTGCCCACAGTCATCGCCCGAAGGCGCGGCGACCACAGGTCGACGGGTGGATCGGCCGGGAGGGCGGCGGTGCTGGTCATGGGCTACAGCCTCGGACCTCACCCCGGGTTGAGGTCAACTGTGGTCCCCGTCTCGTCCGGCGGGAACGACCGGACCCCGAACTTCTGCCGTCCGGGTGGCATAACGGACGCCGCGCCGGGAAGTCGGGCCGCCGGGACGAGACCGGGAGGCGAGATGGCGCTGGGACGCTTCGCCGGCCTCCTGCTGTCCCCGACGGTCGTACCCACCAAGGTCTCCGAGGTCGCGGGAAGCGTGGGTACGGCCGCCGCCCGGCTGGCCCGGCTCACCGGACTGACCAGCCGCCGGGTGTGGTCGCAGGACGGCCGCCACCACATCGAGGTGCACGGCGTCTGCCAGGACGGCGGCGACCGGCTCGCCCGTCAGGTCGAGGCGGCGCTGGAGTCGATGCCGGGCGTGACCTGGGCGCGGGTGAACGCGCCGTCCGGCCGGGTGGTGGTGGCGACCGGGGAGCCGGCGCCGAAACTGCGCGATCTGATCGCCACAGTGGCCCGCGTCGAGCAGACCTGCCCGTACGAGCCGGACCCGGAGATCGAACCGCCGCAGCCGCCCGAGGACGGCCCGCGTACCGCGCGCACGTTCGGCGCGCTGCTGTCCGACGTGCTCGGACTGGGCATCTCCGCCGCCACCCGGGTGCTGCCGCTCACCCCCGTGCCGGCCGAGGTCGCCGGGCTGCTCGGCGCTGTCGACCTGCACCCGAAGCTGCACGCGCTGGCCGGGCTGGGCATCCGCGCCGACCCGCGCGCCGAGGTGCTGTTCCCGCTGGCCGAGGCGGTGGTGCAGGGTCTCACCGGCGGCTGGGCCGGGATCGTGCTGGACGGCGCGCAGCGCGTCGTGCAGTGGGGCGAGGGGGCCGCTCAACTGGCCGCGTGGCGGCGGGCCGAGCCACACCTGACCGGTGACCCGGAACGGGCGGTGGCCCGGGTGCCGGACGGCGAGCGGCCGTGCCCGGTGCCGGACGGGCAGCCGGAGCGCTACGCCAAGCGGGTACTCCCGGCCGGCGCGGTCGCCGGAGCGGCGGCGCTGCCGGTGCTGGGACCCAAGCGGGCCGCCGCGCTGGCACTGTCCTCGCTGCCGAAGGCGCCCGGTTCCGGCCGCGACGACTTCGCCGCCCTGCTGGGACCCGGATGCGCCCGGCTCGCCGGCGCGGTGCACGACCTGCAACGCGAGGGCGCGGTGGTGATGGTGGTCTCCGGCGAGCGGTCGGCGCTCGCCGCCTCGGACTGCGGCCTCGGCGTGTACGGCCCGGAGGACCTGCCCCCGTGGGGCGCGCACCTGCTGGTCGGCGACGACCTGCGGGTACCGGCACTGCTCATCGACGCGGCCGGGGTGGCCCGCCGGATGACCGAGCAGAACATCCGGATCGCCATGGCCGGCGCCGGGCTCGGCGCGCTCGGAGCATTCACCGCAGACCGACGGCGCCTGCCCCGCCCGACGCACGCGGCGGTGAACGGCGCGGCGGCGCTCGCGATCGCGCACGGCGTGTTCCGGGCGCACCGGCTGCCGGACCGCACCGGCGTACCGGTGCCCGCGCTCAGCGCCTGGCATCTCATGCCGGTGGAGACCGTCCTCGAACAGCTCGACACCGACGCGTCCGGGCTGACCGAGAGCGAGGCGACCCGGCGGCGGCGCGTCGAGGTCGGCGACGAGCACGGTCCGGCCGGGCTGCTCCGCTCGTTCGTCGAGGAGCTGTCCAACCCGCTCACCCCGGTGCTGGCCGCCGGTGCGGTGCTCTCCGCCGCGTTCGGCTCACTCGTCGACGCGGCGCTGGTCGGCGGCGTGGTGGGCGGGTCGGCGCTGGTCGGCGCGGTGCACCAGCGCAACACGGAACGGTCGCTGGCCGAGCTGCTGTCCCGCTCGGCGGTCACCGCCCGGGTGCTGCGCGACGGCGCGGAACGGGTGGTGCCCGCCGAGGAGCTGGTACGCGGCGACGTGATCACGATCAGCTCCGGGGACGCCGTACCGGCCGACTGCCGGGTGCTGACGAGTGACGGGCTGGAGGCGGACGAGTCGTCACTGACCGGTGAGTCGCTGCCGGTGGCGAAGAGCCCCGACCCGGTGGTCGCGGCGGCCATCGCCGAGCGGCACTCGATGCTGTTCGAGGGCACCACAGTCGCCGCCGGGCACGGCACCGCTGTGGTGGTGGCCACCGGCGCGGAGACCGAGTCCGGGCGGAGCCTCGCGATGGCCCGGCAGGCCCCGCCCGCCAGTGGTGTGGAGGCGCGACTGGGCAAGCTGACCAGCAGCGCCGTACCGCTGGCGGCCGCCTCGGCGATCTCGGTGGCCGGTGCGGGGCTGCTTCGGGGCGTACCCCTTGCCGAAACGGCGGCGACCGCCGCGAACCTGGCCGTGGCGTCGGTGCCGGAGGGGTTGCCGTTCCTGGTCAGCGCCGCGCAGCTGGCGGCGGCGCGGCGGCTGGCCGAGCACGGCGCCCTGGTCCGCAACCCCCGGACCATCGAGGCGCTGGGCCGCGTCGACGTGCTCTGCTTCGACAAGACCGGCACGCTCACCGAGGGGAAGCTGCTGCTGGCCGGGGTGGGCACCGGTGACGGCCGGTACGCCGTGCTGGGCGAACTGGACGAGCCGCTGCGGTCGACGCTGGCAGCCGCGGTGCGGGCCACCCCGTCCGCCGCCGACCCGGACGAGTTGCCGCAGCAGACCGACCGGGCGGTACGCCACGGCGCGGACGCCGCCGGGGTGACCGAGCGGACCGGCGCCGCGGAGTGGACCGCCACCGCCGGGCTGCCGTTCGAGCCGTCCCGGGGCTACAGCGCCGCTGTCGGCCGCTCCTCCGGCGGGCTGCTGCTGAGCGTGAAGGGCGCCCCCGAGTCGGTGCTGCCGCGCTGCGCGTCGCGGCGCACCGCCGAGGGGGACCGGCCGCTCGATGCGGCGGGGCGCGAGGAGGTGCAGGCCATGCTGGCCGGGCGGGCCGGGGCCGGGCACCGCATCCTCGCCGTGGCCGAGTGCCGGGTCTCCACCGAGCAGGTCAGCGACGAGCAGGTGAACGGTCTGGTCTTCGTGGGTTTCCTGACGCTCGCCGACGGGGTGCGGGACAGCGCCCGGCCGGCTGTGGCCCGGATCCGGGCCGCCGGCGTACACACCGTCATGATCACCGGCGATCACCCGGCCACCGCCGAGGCGATCGCCGCCACGATCAGCCCGGAGGACGGCGGCCAGCGCGTCGTCACCGCCACCGACCTGGACCGGCTGGACGACGCCGCGCTCGCCGAGCGCCTGATGGCCACCGACGTGGTGGCGCGCTGCACGCCGGCGCACAAGGTACGGATCATTCAGGCTTTGCAGCGCCAGGACCGGACCGTCGCGATGACAGGTGACGGCGCCAACGACGCCCCGGCGATCCGGCTCGCCGACGTCGGTATCGCGCTCGGTCAACGGGGCACACCAGCCGCCCGCGCCGCCGCCGACCTGGTGGTCACCGACGACCGGCTGGAGACGATCATCGCCACGCTGGTCGAGGGCCGGGCCATGTGGTCGTCGGTGCGGCACGCGCTCAGCATCCTGGTCGGCGGCAACCTCGGCGAGATCGCGTTCAGTGTGCTCAGCGCCGCCGCGACCGGCCGCTCCGCCCTGAACGGCCGGCAACTGCTGCTGGTCAACCTGCTCACCGATCTCGCGCCGGCGCTCGCCATCGCGGTACGGCCGCCGGCCGACGACCGCGCCGACCACCTGCTACGCGAGGGTCCGGACTCCTCGCTCGGTGTGACCATGACCCGGGAGATCGGGCTGCGGGCGGCGTCGACCACGCTGGGCGCGACCGCCGGCTGGACGATCGCCAGGTGGACCGGCACCCAGCGGCGGGCCAGCACCGTCGCGCTGGCGTCCCTGATCGGCACTCAGCTCGGCCAGACCGTACTGGCCGGCGGCACCAGCCCCAGCGTGCTCGCCGCCACCGCCGCGTCGGTGGGCGCGCTGGTCGCGGTGGTGCAGACGCCTGGTGTCAGCCAGTTCTTCGGCTGCACCCCGATGGGACCGGTGGGCTGGGCAATCGCCACCGGCTCGGCGCTCGGCGCGACGTTCGCCAACGGCACGCTCACCAAGCTGATGGACCGCATGCCGCAGCCCGGCTCGCACGGGCGTCCCGACGCGGAACAGTTCTAGTGCCAGGTGGCGGCGGCCCGGCGCAGCCGGTCGTTTATCGCGCGGCCCACTCCGGTGTCCGGCACCGGCTCGGCGACGATCTCGGTCACCCCGGCCGCGTCCAGCCGGTGCAGCGCGTCGAACAGTCGCGCCGCCGCCGCGGTCACGTCGCCGTCGGGCGACAGCACCTCCACCGCCGCCCAGTCGCCGTCCGCCGGTGGCTCCCGGAAGGCCAGGAACCCCCGCCGGCCGCCGCCGGGCTCGGCCGCCGCGCCCAACCGCAACGGGGTACGCGGGGCGTAGTGCGCGGCCAGCGTCCCGGGCGCGACGGGCTGACCGGAGCTGCCCTGGCGCACCTCGACCGGGCCGACCGCCTCGATGATCGCCTCGACCGGAAGCGCGCCCAGCCGCAGCACCACCGGCCGGTCGCCGCGCGCGTCCACGATCGTCGACTCGATGCCGCACCGGGTGGGCCCGCCGTCGAGCACCACGTCCACCGCACCGCCCAGCCCGGCCACCACATGCTCGGCGCGTGTCGGGCTGAGCTGGCCGAACCGGTTCGCGCTCGGCGCGGCCACCGGCACGCCGGCCGCCGCGATCAGCGCCCGCGCCGACGGCTCGTCCGGTACGCGTACCGCCATGGTGTCCAGGCCGGAGGTGACGATCGGCGGGATGATCTCCGGTCGGTCCACGATCAGGGTGAGCGGGCCGGGCCAGAAGCGCTTCGCCAGCTCGGCCACCGCCGCCGGCACCTCGCCCACCAGCGCGGCCAGGTCGGCGGCGTCGGCCAGGTGGCTGATCAGCGGGTCGAAGCTGGGCCGCGCCTTGGCCTCGAAGATCCGGGCCGCCGCCCGCGCGTCGAGCGCGTTGGCGCCCAGGCCGTAGACGGTTTCGGTGGGAAAGGCGACCAGCCCGCCGGCGCGCAGAACGGCGGCGGCCTCGTCGATGCCGCGCTCGGCCGGCAGGACGCGCGGGGATCCGGTGCTCACGCTTCCGACGCTAGCCTGCTCTCTTCGCCGCCCCGGCAAGACCCCGTCGGGTGGCGTTACCCGGGGTCCGTGTCGGGGAGCGTGGGCGCGTCCGTGGGGTAGAGGCCGGCGGCGAAGCCGTACACCTGGTCCCCGGCGCGGGGGATCTGCGCGAACCGCCGGGCCAGCGCCTGCACCTCCGCCCAGAATTCGCGGACGTCCTCGATCGGGATGCGCGCGTGCACGAGCGTGCACCGCAGTTCGTCGGCGGCGTGCGCGGCGGCCGCTTCAGCTGCCGCCTCGGCGAGGCCGTTGATCCGGGACACGACCTGCTTGTCCTCTGTCCGGGTGAGCGTGCCGACGTAGAAGGTGCGGGCGACACGCCCGTAGAACCGCTCTTCGATGGCGCGTACCCGCCGGGTCCGCACCACGCGCAGCAGCCCGGCGTCCACCAGTTGGTTCACGTGGTACGCGACGCTGCTCTTCGGCCGGTCGACCGCGCGGGCCAGCTCGTTCACCGTGGCGGCGCGTTCCAGGAGCAGTTCCAGGAGCGTGCTGCGCAGCGGGTCGGCGAGCGCGCGCAACTGCTCCGGGGCGGTGACCACGAGCAGGTCCTCGAGGTCGTAGTCCGGGATCCGCTGATTGACCGACATTTCTCGACCGTTCTAAGATTCTGGTTCGTTCGATAACTCTGGTCTGACAACTCAGGAGTGTAGTGATGGCCGAGATCGTGCTCTTCCACCACATTCAAGGGCTCACCGACGGCGTACGCGCCCTCGCCGACTCCCTGCGCGCCGGCGGACACACCGTGCACACCCCGGACTTATTCGGCGGCGAACGGCCGGCCACCATCTCCGACGGCGCCGCGCTGGTCAAGCGCATCGGCGGCGACGTCCTCGACCAGCGCGCCGACGCGGTCGTCGCCGACCTGCCCGCCGACCTCGTCCACGCGGGTGTCTCCTGGGGCGCCGCCATCGCCCAGCGGCTCGCCCAGACCCGGCCCGGCGCCCGGGCCGCCCTGCTCTACGAAGCCTGCCTGCCGGTGACCGGTGAGTGGGCGATCGGCCCCTGGCCCGACGGCGTGGCGGTACAGGTGCACGGCATGGAGCAGGACCCGTTCTTCGGGCTGGAAGGCGACGTGGACGCCGCCCGCGAGCTGGTGTCGATCGTCGGCCGCGAGCGCCTCCTTGAACGCCTTGGCGGCCGGGTGCGCATCGGGCTCCAGCAGCAGCTCCACGCCGTCCGGGGCGTCCGGCGAGACCACTGTCAGCCAGCGGTACTCCCCGGTCGGCACGTCGGTCTTCGGCACGAAGCCCAGCACGTCGGTGTAGAAGCGCAGCGCCTTGTCCTGGTCGTCGACGTACACGCTGGTGAGGTTGATTCTCATGGGTTCTCCTGGGTGGGTTCGGCGGACCTGAGCCATCGTTCGGTGACGGCCCGCAGCGGCCGGGTGTCGAGGTGGTGGAACTTGTAGCGACCCTGCCGCCGCGTGACGACCAGGCCGGCGGCCTCCAGGACGTCGAGGTGCTGGGAGATCGCCTGCCGGGACGACGTGACCTGGTGCTTCGTGGCCAGCCGCCCGCAGATCTCGAACAGGGTCTGACCGTCGCGCTCGGTCAGCTCGTCGAGGATCAGGCGGCGGGTGTGGTCGGCCAGCGCCTGGTCCAGATCGCCCACGTCACCCACCATAGGCAAGTGACAGCTTGCCTATCAAGCGGATTGCCCGCCATTCGGAGGACGACATGCCCGGATACATCCTCACCGGCGCTCCCGGCTCCGGTAAGACAGCGATCCTCCGGCACCTGGAGATCGACGGGTACCCCGTCGTGGAGGAGGCGGCGACCGACGTGATCGCGCTTCACCAGGCGCTCGGACGACCGGAGCCGTGGCGTGAGCCGGGCTTCGCCGACCGGGTGCTGGATCTCCAACGGGAGCGCCGTCGCCGAGCCGCGGCGAACGCCGGCGAGGTCGTCTTCCACGACCGTTCACCCGTCTGCACGCTGGCGTTGTGCCGCTATCTGGGCCGGGCCGCACCGCCCGCGCTGCTCGCCGAGATCAAGGACATGACGGCGAATCGCCACTACGAACAAACCGTTTTCTTCGTACGCCATCAGGGCTTCGTGGAGGCGACCGCCGCTCGCCGGATCACCTTCGAGGAATCACTCGTCTTCGAGCGAATCCACGAGTTGACCTATCGCGAGGCCGGATTCGACCTCGCCGACGTGCCGGCCGGCCCACTGGCGAGCCGGGTCGCGGCGATAAGAGAGGCGGTTGATCGACTGCGCCGTTAGCGCAATCAATGCTCCTTGCATTTCGGAGGGACGCCGGTAACATCTCCATGTTTTGATCTACACGGGGAGGAAAGTCCACATGCGATGGAAAATCCCGGCCGGCGCCCTGGTGGCGCTGGCCTTTGTGATTCCGGCGGCGCCCGCGGCGGCGCAGACCGCAGTGCCCGGGCTGAACGACGCCTGCCAGACGGTCGAACGCAAGGTGTACAAGGATTTCCGCGAGCTCGTCACCATCGACCTGGACACGGCCAACGTTTCCGAGCTGCGGCTGCTGGCCTATCGGCTCCTGGCCGAGGCGCAGGCCGAATCGTTGCCCGTTCTGCCGGGCGAGATCGAGGAGCGGCTGAAGGGCACCTCGGACGACCTTCGCGCATACCTCAAGAACGTGGAGAATCGCTGGGCGACGGCTCTGCGCGTCTCGATCGGCCAGACGATGACGGGTGCCGGCCCCAACGTGCGGGCCGCCGCGCAGAAGGTGCTCGACAACCCGTCCGTCGAGGCCTACCTCGCCTACCTGAACAACGGCCTGTACGAGGCTCGCGCGCTCGACTGCGCATCCCAGCCGACGCCGACGCCGTCTCAGCCCACGACCACGCCGACCGCGACGCCCAGCGCCACGTCGACAGTCGTGCCGCCCCTCAGTCCCTCCGCCAGCGTGGGCGTACCCGGCGGCGACGGTGGTGGCGAGGGTGGCGGCCTGCCGGTGACCGGCTCCGACACCGCGACAGTGGCCGGCATCGGCGGGGCGCTGCTGCTCCTCGGCGGCGCCAGCTACGTCATCGGACGCCGACGTCGTTCCCGCTTCGTCGCATAGCTTCCTGGGCGCGCCCAGCTCGATGTCGCATCGGGCTGGGCGCGCCGCGTTTCCGGATTCCCCCGGTCAGCCGGCGAGCTGCCGCCGCACCGAGTCGGTGTCCATCAGGTACGACATGTGCTTGAACTTGCCGTCCTGGAGCCGGTAGAAGGCGGTCTCGACGAACGAGACCGAGGCGCCGGTAGGTGCCAGGCCGTTCCACTCCTTGACGGGCGTTCCGGTGTCGACGAGGCGGGCGGCGATCCGGTCGCCCTCGACGACGAGATCCTGGATCTCCCAGTGCAGATCCGGCACCGCCTCGACGTGCTTGTAGAACTCGGCCACCATGTCCGCCATCCGGACCGGCGTGCCGTTCATGATCACCTCTTCGTGGGCGAAGTCGGCCATGCGGTCGAACTCCCGCTTGTTCGCCAGATCGACGTACCGCAGGTAGAAGTCACGCAGTTCCTCAGTGGTGGCGCTCATGATCGCTCGCTCCCCTCCGCATATTTTGTACCGCTCGGTTCGGAGCCAACCGTAGCAGGGTTCTGTACCGATCGGTTCATGATCAGGATCACGCCGCGCTCCGAATTCGGTTGACCGTGTGATCCGGCGGTCCTACGGTCGCGTCGATGCGTCCGGGAGAGATCGTCGTCACTGTGGAGCAGGTACGCGCCCTGGTCAGCGACCAGTTCCCCGAATGGTCGAGCCTGCCGATCGTGCCGCAGCCGCTGAACGGCACCGACAACGCGCTGTTCCGGCTGGGCGACTCCCTGACGGCACGGCTGCCACGGGCGCCGTGGGCGGTCGACCAGGTGACCACCGACGCGACCTGGCTGCCGCGGCTCGCCCCTCACCTCCCGGTGCCCGTGCCGGTGCCGGTCGCGGTCGGCCGACCCGGCGGGGACTATCAGTGGCCGTGGACCGTCGTCCCGTGGCTCGACGGGGACAACCCACAATCCGGGCAGGACCACGTCGACCTCGCCGTCGACCTCGCCCGCTTCGTACGGGCGATGATCGCGATCGACCCGATGGACGGGCCGGTCAAGGAAGGCATTCAGCGCGGCGTACCCCTGGTGCAGCGCGACGAACTGACCCGCCGGTCGATCGCGGAGCTGGGCGACCGGATCGACGGCCGGGCGGTGACCGCGGCGTGGGACGAGGCGATGGCGGCGGACGAGTGGCCGGGACCGCCGGTGTGGCTGCACGGTGATCTGCTGGCGGGCAACCTGCTGGTCGACCGGGGCAGGCTCACCGGCGTGATCGACTTCGGCGGTCTCGGCCGCGGCGATCCGGCCGTCGAGGTGCGACCCGGCTGGAGCCTGTTCGACGCCCGCGCGCGAGCCGCCTACCGGGAGGCGCTCGGGTTCGACGAGGCGACCTGGGTACGCGGATGGGCCTGGATGCTGTCCGGATCGCTCTACTGGCTGGCGGACCTGTGGGACTCGATCAGCGAGTACGACCGCCGGGACACCATCCGCCACATCGACTACATTCTGCGTCACCGCCACGACTGACCTGCGAGGTCCGGTGTTGCGGGACCGATCGACGGAGGCGTGCGCTGTGCGGAAATTGATCTACGGCATGAACCTGACAGTGGACGGCTACGTGTCCGCGCCCGGCGACGACATCGGGTGGGGCGAATCGAGCGACGAACTGTTCCAGTGGTGGCTCGATCAGGAGCGGGCGGTCAGCCTGTTCCTGTACGGGCGCCGCCTGTGGGAGAACATGAGCGGCTACTGGCCGACCGGCGACCAGCAGCCGGGCGCCACCCCGGCGCAGATCGAGTTCGCCCGGAACTGGCGGGACACGCCGAAGGTGGTGTTCTCCTCCACCATCGACAAGGTCGACTGGAACGCCCGCCTGTTCACCGGGGACGCGATCGCCGAGATAACCCGGCTCAAGGCCGGGGACGGCGGCCCGATGAGGGTCGGTGGCGCAGCCCTCGCGGGGGCGGCCATGCGGGCCGGGCTGATCGACGAGTACGAGATCGTCACCCACCCGGTCCTCGTGGGCGCCGGCACGCCGTTCTTCGGCGCGCTGGACGGCTGGTCGAAGCTCGACCTGGTGGAGACGCGGACGTTTCCCGGCGGCGTGACCCTGAGCAGGTACGCAACGAGGCGGTAGCGCCTTCCGGCGGCGTCTGAGGTCAGGCTCCAGCGCCTCCAGCCGGGTGCCGAGCCGGCGGCGTC
>NZ_JAGPXV010000909.1:0-1696 GCF_018070405.1 Micromonospora sp. D75 | reverse complement strand
CCGAGGGTCCGTGCCCCGGTCCCGGCAGCGGCGGCAGGACGATCAGGCCGCGCCCCGCGGCGCCCGGTCCGACCGGGCGCGCACCGGCGCGGCGAGCGAGAGGAGACGCTGATGGGTCCGCTGCGTTCGGTGGTGCTCTGCGGAGGGGGTACGGGCGGGCACATCTACCCGCTGCTCGCCTTCGCCGACTGCCTGCGCCGACACGACCCGAGCGTCCGGATCACCTGTCTGGGCACACCGAAGGGGCTGGAGAACGAGCTGATCCCGCCGGCCGGCTACGACCTGCGGCAGATCCCGGCGTACCAGCTTCCCCGGTCGGTGAACATGAGCCTGGTGCGCACCCCGGACCGGATGTGGAAGGCGGCCCGCGCCGCGGGCAAGGTGATCGACGAGGTCCAGGCCGACGCCGTGGTCGGCTTCGGCGGGTACGTCTCGGTGCCCGGTTACCTGGCCGCGTGGCGGCGGGAGCTGCCGATCGTCATCCACGAGGTGAACGTGCCGCCGGGCGTGGCGAACCGGCTCGGGATGAAGTTCACCAAGAACGTCGCGGTGGGTTTCCCGCACCAGCCGGCCCAGGCCGAGGCGTTGCGCGACGCCCGGGTGGTGGGCGTGCCGCTGCGCCGGGGCATCGCCGGGCTGGACCGGGCCGCCCTGCGTGACGCCGCCCGCGCCCACTTCGGACTCCGTCCCGACCTGCCGGTGCTGTTCGTCGCCGGTGGCTCGCAGGGCGCCCGCTCGATCAACCTGGCCGTGTCCGGCGCGGCGAAGGAGCTGGCCCGCAACGGCGTGCAGGTGCTGCACGTCATCGGCGCCCGCAACGAGCCGGTCTCGGTGCCCACCGACCTGCCGGTGCCGTACGTCACGCTGCCGTACCTGTCCGAGATGGAGCTGGGCTACGCCGCCGCCGATCTGATGCTGGCCCGGGGCGGCGCGATGACCTGCGCCGAGGTGGCCGCGATCGGACTGCCCACCGTCTACGTGCCCTACCCGCACAGCAACCAGGAGCAGAAGCGCAACGCGCTGCCGGTGGTGGAGGCGGGCGGCGGTCTGCTGGTCGACGACGCCGAGATGACCCCGGCCTGGGTGGAGCGGACGGTGATCCCGCTGATCCGGGACCCGCAGCGGCTCTGGGCGATGAGCCAGGCGGCAGCCGGCTACGGCCGCCGCGACGGCGACGTGGCGCTGCTGAACTTCGTCTACGAGGCGGTGGCCCGCTGATGAGGGAAACCGCGACGGGAAGGTACGTCTGATGAACACCGCGCAGTTCACGCCCGCCGGCACCATGACGGCGGAGGACCTGGGCCGGATCCATCTGATCGGCGTGGGCGGGGTCGGGATGGCCGGGCTGGCCCGGTTGTTCCTCACCCGGGGTCTGCCGGTCTCCGGCAGCGAGCTGCGGGAGTGGCCGTCGCTGGCCGGCCTGCGGGCGCTCGGCGGCACCATCCACTCCACCCACGAGGCGTCCAACCTCGACGGCGTGGACACGGTCGTCTACTCCTCGGCGATCCCGCAGGACCACCTGGAGATGGTGGAGGCGCGCCGGCGGGGCCTGCGGGTGCTGCACCGGTCCGAGGCGCTCGCCGCGGCGATGACCGGCCGCCGTACGGTGGCGGTCGCGGGCACCCACGGCAAGACGTCCACCACCTCGATGGTCACCATGGTGCTCCAGCAGGCCGGCACCGATCCGTCCTTCGTG
>NZ_JAGPXV010000908.1:0-1706 GCF_018070405.1 Micromonospora sp. D75 | reverse complement strand
AACCGCCGCGCGCCGCGCGGCGCGCGGCGGTTCAGAGGTCGGTGACGCGGATGCCGGCGTGCGCCTTGTAGCGCTTGTTGATCGCGATCAGGTTGGCGGTGAACGCCTCGATCTGGTGGGCGTTGCGCAGCCGGCCGGCGTAGATGCCCCGCATGCCGGGGATCCGCGCGGCCAACGCGGCCACCACGCCGGCCACCTCCCGGTCCTCGGTGCAGATCAGCACGTCGAGGTCGATCCGCTCGATCTGCGGGTCGGCCAGCAGCGGCGCGCTGACGTGGTTGAACGCGGCGCACACCCGGGACTCGGGCAGCAGCCCGGCGGCCTGCTGCACCGCGCTGCCCTCTGGTACGTCGAGCGCGTACGGGCCCTGCTTGTCGAAGCCGAGCGGGTTGACGCAGTCCACCACGATCTTGCCGGCCAGCGGCTCGGCGAGCGCGGCGACGGTGGCCGCGTGCCCGTCCCACGGCACCGCCACGATCACCACGTCGCTGCGCCGGGCCACGTCCTCGTTGTCGCCGCCGGAGACGATGGCGCCGTCGGGCACCCCGGGCAGGGCGGCGATCTCGGCGGCGGCCTGGGAGGCCCGCTCCGCGGTGCGGGAGCCGATCAGCACGCTCTGCCCGGCGCGGGCGAACCGGTAGGCGAGACCTCGTCCCTGGTCGCCGGTGCCACCGATGATGCCGACGGTCAGCCCGGAGACGTCGGGCAGCGTGGTCGCGTCGTAAGCCATGGGCTCATCCTCGCAAAGCGAGGCGGCGTGCGGTGCATCCCGATGCTGTGACAATGGCCGCTGGTCAGGCCCGTTCGAAGGCGACCCGGCGCTGGGCCGGGTCGGCGACGGTGAGGCGTACCCGGACGCGCTCGCCCAGCGGCAGCTCGCCGGTGCAGCGGGCGCGGACCGGCGGCTCGTCCAGCGCGATCGTGCCGCCGGGCGGTCGGCCGGGCCGGCCGTTGCCCGCCGGGCGCGGCTCGTCGACGTCGAGCACGGCCGCCTCGAACGTCTCCCCCACCCGGTGCGCGAGCAGCACCGCCTCGGCCAGTTCCACGGCGCCGCGGCTGGCCGCGCCGGCGGTCCGGTCGGTCGTGGCCATCACCTCGGGCAGCTTCGGCAGCGCGGCCCGGACCTGCTCGGGCACCTCCCGGCCCTCGTGCAGCGCCAGGCAGATCTCGGTGGCGTAGCGGTCGGCCAGCCGCCGCAGCGGCGCCGTGACGTGCGCGTACGCGGCCGCCACCCCGCCGTGCTCGGGCTGCTCGGGCAGCTCACCGTCGAACGCGGTGTACGCGGCGCCGCGCATCAGCTCGGCGGCCTGGTCGACGAAGGCGGCCACCCGGGGCTGGGAGGTGTCCAGCCCGTCGAGCACCTGACCGACGGGGGTGCCGTCCGGCCAGGGCACGCCGAGCGGTCCGGCGGCCAGCCGCAGCCGCTCGACCGCCTCCGCGCGGGGACGCGGCATGGTGCGCAGCAGCCCGATCCGGCCGGCCAGCATGATGTCGGCCGCCGCCATCCCGGTCAGCAGCGAGATCTGGGCGTTGTGCTCCTCCATCGGGCCGGGGCCGCGCAGCACCAGCCGCCACCCGTCGCCGTCGGGTTCGACGTCCTGCTCCGGCAGCGGCAGGTTGATCGCGCCCCGGCTCAGGCCACGGGCGGTGAGCAGCGCCCCGATCTCGGGCAGCAGGGCGATCGGCTCGGGCAGCCGGCCGGCGTC
>NZ_JAGPXV010000907.1:0-1716 GCF_018070405.1 Micromonospora sp. D75 | reverse complement strand
GCCTGCGACGGGGACCACCGAGATCAGGAGCGTGCGCAGCGCCAGCCCGCGCAGCGCGCCGGTGGCCAGCTCGGCCTGGAACTCCGGCACGAGCTGCCGGTCGCTGCCGAACTCGGCGACCGCCCGCCGCTCCGCCTCCGCGCGCGGCAGGCCCTCCTCCCGGTACGCCTCGACGGCGTCCTCCAGCGCGTGCCGCGTCTCGGTCAGCAGGTCGGCCTTGAGCCGGTCCGGCCCGTACAACCGTCCGGACAGCTCGCGCAGCCGGCGGTCGACCACCGCCTCGTCATGGACCCGCATGCGCACAAGCCTGCCATCGGGGGACGGGCTACCGCGTCAGGGAAAACCCCGATCGGATTCAGTGCGCGCTACGGCGTGACCGCCAGGTAGCCGCGTTCGGCCGTCTGCTGCCGCAGCCACTGCTCCCGGTACCAGCCCGGACGCGCCACCAGTTCGTCGTGCCGGCCGCGCTGTACCACCCGGCCGCCGTCGAGCACCACGATCTCGTCCAGCCCGGCCAGGCCGCTGAGCCGGTGGCTGATCAGCAGCACCGAGTGCCCGGCCGGGGTGGCGGCGAGCGTGGAGTCCAGCACCGCGTCGGCGGCGGACGGGTCGAGCCCTTCGGTCGGCTCGTCGAGCACCAGCACCGGCGGGGCGGCCAGCAGCGCGCGGGCCAGCGCGAGGCGCTGCCGCTGCCCGCCGGAGAGCTGCCCGCCCTGCTCGCCGACCACTGTGTCCCAGCCGTCGGGCTGTTCGCGTACCCAGTCGAGCAGGCCGGCCGCCCGGGTCGCGGCGACCAGGTCCGCCTCGGTGGCGTCCGGACGGCCGAGGAGCAGGTTCTCCTTGACCGTGGCGTGGAAGACGTACGCCTCGGCGAGCAGGCCGCCGACCACCCGGGGCAGGTGCTCGTCCGGGATCCCGGCCACCGGCACGCCGCCGACGGTGACCCGGCCGGTGTCGGGGCGTACCGCGCCGGTGAGCACGGCGGCGAGCGTGCTCTTGCCGGCGCCGCTCGGCCCGACCACCGCCACCCGCCGACCGGCCGGCAGGTCGAGGTCGAAATCGGCCAGCGCGGGGGCGGCCCCGGTCCGGTAGCGGACCGTCACGTCGGCGAACCGTACGTCGTGCCCGTCGATCGCGGGCTCCGGCGCGCTCGCCGGCGGCGTCGTGTCGGGTTCGGTGAGCATGTCGGCCACCCGGGCCAGCCCGGTCCGGAGCTGGGCGCGCTGGCGGGCCGCCGCGACCAGCGCGAGCGCCACCTCCACGGCGGCGAGCGACCCGACCGCGAGGACGCCGACGAGCACCCCGCCGACCCCGGCCCGCAGCGCGACGGCCACCACCGCGGCGGCGGTGAGGCCACCCACGAGTACGCCCGTCGCGTCCACCGCGAAGCCGGTAGCGGCGAGCCGGCGTTCCAGCTTCGCCAGCCGCGCGCCCCGGTTCTCGGCGGCGGCGAGCGCGGCGCCGGTGGCCCCGAACGCGGCCAGGTCGGCGGCGCCGTGGGTGAGGTCGACCGCGTCCACCGCGAGCGCGCCGCGCAGCGGGGCGACCTCGTCGGCGGCGCGGCGGGTGAGTCGGGTGGCCAGCGCGGGCAGCGCCGCGCCGGCCACCAGCAGGCCGATCGCGAGCACACCGGCGGCCGGCGGTGAGATCAGCGCGGCGACGCCGACCGCGAGCACGCTGACCACCGCCGCGGCCGCGCCCGGCACAAGCACGCGC
>NZ_JAGPXV010000906.1:0-1716 GCF_018070405.1 Micromonospora sp. D75 | reverse complement strand
TCGTCCCAGCCCGCCCGGTCGTCCCAGCCCGCGCGATCGTCATGGCCGGCACGGTCGTCGTGGGCCGCGCGGTCGTCGTGGCTGGCACGGTCGTCATGGGCCGAGCGGTCGTCGCGGGCGGCGCGGCGGCCGGCGGTGTCGTCCTCCCGCTCGCGCCGGTCGGCGGGCTCCGCGGCGCGGCGCGCCGCCGGCTCGTCGGTGCGGGCCCACGGCGGGGCCCAGCCGTCGCCCCAGCTCGGGCGGTTCCAGGACGGTCCGGACCAGTCGGGTTCACCGGCGCCCGGGTCGTCCGCGGCGGGCTCCCGGGAGTCGGCGGCGGCCCGGGGCCCGGCGGCGCCCGCCGGTCCGTCCGGCGGGCGGACGTCGCCCACCGGCTGCGCGGAACGGCCGGCCGGGTCGGCGGACGGCTCGCCGGGCGCCCGGTCGGCCCAGCCACGGGAGAGCGACAGGGTGGACTCGGTGTTCGGCGCGTGGAAGCCCGGTGGCACCTCGAAGCCGGATGCGGCGGCGCCGACCGGCGGCACCTGCAGGGCCGGGGGCGCGGAGGCGGGGCCGCTCTCGGCCCAGCGGGGCGCGGCGGCCGGGTCGTCGGCGGCGTGCCGGGAGCCGGCGGCGTCGGCCGGGTTCACCTGCTGCTCGGCCGGGGGCGCCGGTCGCGGGGCCGGTACGGCCAGCCGCTCGCCGTCGCTCTGCCGGGGCGGTTCGTCCGCCGGCGGGGCACTGACCGGCGCCTGGCGGGTCACGCGCGACTCCTCCCCGGCGTGGTGCACGCCGTTGACGTGGCGGCCGTTCACCGGTCCCGGCTCCGGTCGGCCGGGTAGCGGAGCCGGCAGGTCACCGTGCCGGGGCGAGGAGGCGGCCCAGCCGCCGAGATCGCCGTAGGGCCAGCCGCCGGGCGCCGGAGCACCACGGGACCAGCCGTTCGGCGGGGGCGCCCAACCGCCGCCGGTACGGGCGGGTTCGTCCTGCCGGCCCGTCCCGTCGCCGTGCTCTCCCGGGGTGGCGGCTCCGGGTTGCCCTGTTTCACTCACCGCGCGCTCCTTGGTCGCCCCCGCTGAGGCTACCGTGTGGTGACAGTGGCGATAAGTTACAGCGGCGGGCCAATTCCGCGACGGGTTCACGAACCCGCACCGGTTCGGGTGATACGTGCCGGCTCGTACGCAGATACTCGGAGGTTCCCATGACCGCAGTGGGGAACGGTGCACAGACCGCCGGTCGGCCCACCCGCCTGCCCCGCTCGGCACGCCGTAAGCAGCTGCTCGCCGCTGCTCAGGAGGTGTTCGTCGCGCAGGGCTACCACGCCGCCGCGATGGACGACATCGCCGAGCGGGCCGGGGTCTCCAAGCCGGTGCTCTACCAACACTTCCCCGGGAAGATGGAGCTCTACCTGGCGCTGCTGGACACGCACTGTGACGCGATAGTGGCGAACGTGCAGGGCGCCATGAGCAGCACCAGCGACAACAAGGAACGGGTCAGCGCCGCGGTCCGCGCGTACTTCGACTTCGTCGACCACGAGAGCGAGGCGTTCCGGCTGGTCTTCGAGTCCGACCTGCGCAACGACCCGGCGGTGCGGCAGCGGGTGGAGCGGGTCGAGCAGGGCTGCATCGCGGCCATCACCGACACGATCATCTCGGACACCGGCGTCAGCCGGTCGCACGCCGAGCTGCTCGCATCGGGCCTGGTCGGCGCCGCCGAGACGGCCGCCCAGTTCTGGCT
>NZ_JAGPXV010000905.1:0-1727 GCF_018070405.1 Micromonospora sp. D75 | reverse complement strand
GCGACCCCGCGTTCGCGGTGGACCGGCGCGTCCGCGCCTGCACTCCCGCGCCCGGCCCGTGGACGACGTTCCGCGACGACCGGGTCAAGCTCGGTCCGGTCACGCCGGTGGCCGACGGCCCGGAGCTGAAGCCGGGGGAACTGCACGTGGCGAAGTCCGGTGTGCTCGTCGGCACCGCCACCACGCCGGTGCGCCTCGGCGAGGTGCGCGCCGCAGGCAAGAAGGCCATGCCCGCCGGCGACTGGGCGCGCGGCGCCCGGGTCACCGCCGGCGAGGTGTTCGCGTGACGGGGCCGTCGCGCGAGGACCGGCCCGTCGAGGGCGAGCGTCAGCGGGGGTACGGCGACCGCCAGCGCGCCGGTGACCGGCCTGGTGGCGAGCGTCAGCGCGGCGACGAGCGGTTCGGCGACCGGCAGCGTTCCGACCGGCAGCGTTCCGACCGGCAGCGCTCCGAGCGGCCCGGCGGCGACCGGCGCGGCGGGGACCGGTTCGGTGGCGACCGACGGGGCGGGCGTCCCGTCCGTCCGGCCGTGGACCTGCCCCGGCAGGTCGCCTACGAGGCGATCGCGGCGGTGCACCGCGACGACGCGTACGCCAACCTGGTGCTCCCGGCGATGCTGCGCGAGGCGGGGCTGACCGGCCGGGACGCCGCGTTCGCCACCGAGCTGACCTACGGCACGCTGCGGCACACCGGCACGCTCGACGCGATCGTGACCGACGCGGCCGGGCGGGACGTGCAGCGCATCGACCCGCCGGTGCGCGACGCGCTGCGGCTCGGGGCGTACCAGATCCTGCACATGCGGGTGCCCGCGCACGCCGCGGTGTCGTCCACCGTGGACCTGGTCCGGTCGGTGGGGCCGGGCGCGACCGGGTTCGCCAACGCGGTGCTGCGGGAGATCACCAGCCGGGACGCCGACGCCTGGGTGGCCAAGCTCGCCCCGGCGCAGGAGACCGACCCGGTCGGGCACCTCGCGCTGGCGTACAGCCATCCGCAGTGGATCGTGCGGTCGTTCGCCGAGGCGCTCGGCGGCGACATGGGCGAGACGACCCGGCTGCTCATCGAGGACAACGAGCGCCCGCCGGTGCACCTGTGCGCCCGGCCGGGCCTGGCCGACCCGGTGGCGCTGGCCGACGAGGTGGGCGGCGCGCCCGGCGCGTTCTCGCCGTACGCGGTCTATCTGCCCGGCGGCGCGCCCGGCGACCTGGCGGCGGTGGCCGACGGCCGCGCGCACGTGCAGGACGAGGGCTCCCAGCTGGTGGCGGACGCGCTGGCGGCGGCGCCGCTGGACGGCCCGGACGGCCGGTGGCTGGATCTGTGCGCCGGCCCGGGCGGCAAGTCCGGTCTGCTCGGCGCGCTGGCCGCGACCCGGGGCGCGCGGCTGACGGCGGTCGAGGTGGCCGAGCACCGGGCGCGGCTGGTGGAGCAGGCCACCCGTGGGCTGCCGGTGACCGTGCTGAACACCGACGGGCGCAGCGTGGGCAGCGACCCGAAGCTGCCGGAGGGGCACTTCGACCGGGTGCTCGTCGACGCGCCGTGCACCGGGCTGGGCGCGCTGCGCCGCCGGCCGGAGGCGCGATGGCGTCGCCAGCCGTCGGACCTGCCGCCGCTGACCCGGTTGCAGCGTGAGCTGCTGACCGCCGCGTTGCGGGCGGCCCGGCCGGGTGGCCTGGTCGCGTACGTGACGTGTTCGCCGCACGTGGTGGAGACGCACGTGACGGTGACCGAGG
>NZ_JAGPXV010000904.1:0-1727 GCF_018070405.1 Micromonospora sp. D75 | reverse complement strand
GGCCTGCACCGACTCGTAGGAGCTCGGCAGGAAGCTCTCCTGGTCGGCGGAGGTGATGTCGCTCAGTGACGGGCTGGCGGCGATGATCGCTATCGCGGCGACGACCCAGCCGCCGATCACCCACCACGCCTTGCCCACGACGAATCTGCCCAGGCGCTCGAACATCGTTTCCCCCGTGTGTTCGGCTGTGTCGCACGCGATCCTACGCTGCGTGAGCAATCCCTTTCGGACGGCTCGCGGACTTCGTCGACGATCCGGTCTCCACCGCGCTGTGGTGGCCCGTGCTCGCGGCGCCGGTGCTCGCCCCCGTGCTGACGGTCCACCAACCCCGACGCCCCGCCGCTGATCGGGTACGCCGTCGTGTTCGGCGCGCTGCTGGCGCAGAGCACGGTACGGCTCGGCGCCGAGGACAGAACCCACTACGTGGTGGGCGGCGTGCGGAAATCCGGGGCGCGGTGGGCGAGTTCATTCACCGCCCGGCGGCGACACGCATCCCGCCCGACGGTCCTTACCGCCGCCGGAAATACATGGAGGCAGAAGCGATATACCCCAAAGTCATAATCATGACTCTGAGGTATATCGCTCTGGATGGCACACGTCTTCAACGAGGCTGGACCACCGAGCCAGGGCGCTCGACGACGGCTGGCGTCACCGCGACGGCTGCCCGGCAGCGGCGGGCGCGACCAAACCGGGCGGCGGAAGTGTCGTAGAGGGCTCGTAGCCTGGCGCGGTCAACGACGATCGCAGGGAGGCGACGTGCTCGACCACTTCTCCGTAGCGGTGCGCGACCTGGCGGCCAGCGGCGCCTTCTACGACACGGTGCTCGCCCCGCTGGGCGCGCGGCGGCTCATGGAGCCCGGCCCGATCGGCTACGGCGTCGACAAGCCCGACTTCTGGGTGGAACCCGCGCCGTCCAACGCCACGCCGGTGCCGGTGCACATCGCGTTCACCGCCGCCGACCGTGCCACGGTGCGCGCGTTCCACGACGCGGCGGTGGCGGCCGGCGCGGAGGTGCTGCACGCGCCGAAGGAGTGGCCGGAATACCACGCCGGCTACTACGGCGCGTTCGTCCGCGACCCGGACGGCAACAACGTCGAGGCGGTCTGCCACCGCCCGGAGTGAGTCCGGTTGCGTCGGCGAGACAGGATGGACCGGTGGAGATCGAACCGGTCGAGCACGCTCCGGTACGCGCCATCCGCCGGTCCTGGCTGGCACAGCGCTGGCACGACCTGACGTTCCTGCACTGGGCGGTCCCGCCGGAGCGGGTGGCTCCACTGCTGCCCGCCGGCACCCGGCCGGACACGTTCGACGGGCTCACCTACGTCGGGCTGATCGGATTCCAGATGGTCGGGCTGGGGCTCGGCGTCGGCCCGGGCGTGCCGTACTTCGGCACGTTCTGGGAGACGAACGTCCGGCTCTACTCCGTCGATGGCTCCGGGCGGCGCGCCGTCGTGTTCCGCTCGCTCGACGCGTCCCGGCTGGTGCCGGTGCTGGTGGCCCAGCTGAGTCTGCGCCTGCCGTACAAGTGGTCGGCGATGCGGCTGGACCGCTCCGGCGACACGCTCACCTACCGCTGCCGCCGCCGCTGGCCCGGTGCGTCCGGCGCGTCCAGCCGGATGACGGTGCGCGTCGGCGCGCCGATCGCCGAGCCGACGCCGCTGGAGCACTTCCTCACCGCGCGCTGGGGTCTGCACACCCGCGCGTACGGCCGCACCCTTCACGTGCCG
>NZ_JAGPXV010000903.1:0-1728 GCF_018070405.1 Micromonospora sp. D75 | reverse complement strand
CGTGGTGGTGGAACAGCCGCCACCGGCCGAGCCGGCCGACCCGCCCGGCGAGGGGCCGTGGCTGCTGCCGGTCTCCGCGCGTACCCCGGCGGCGCTGCGGGCCGCGCTGACCCGCCTGCGGACCCACCTGGCCGGCGCCGCCCCGGCACTGTCCGACGTGGCCGCCACGCTGGCGCTGGGCCGGCGGGCGTTCGCGCACCGGGCGGCGGTGGTCGCCGCCGACCTGCCGGCCGCGCTGTCCGCCCTGGACGTGCTGCTGGACACCGACGCCCGGATCGCCGGCGACGGCGGTCCGCTGCGCGAGACGGCCGCCGACTGGGTCGCCGGGCGTGACGTCGACTGGCACGAGCTGCACCCCGACGGCACGGTGCGTCGCACCGGACTGCCCACCTACCCGTTCCAGCGCCGCCGGCACTGGATCGACCCCGTGCAGAAAGGTCCGCGGTGAACTGGTTCGTCTCCGCCGGAAGCCGACCCGAGGCCCCGGTGCGATTGTTCTGCCTGCCCTACGCCGGTGCGGGCGCCAGCGCGTTCCGGCGCTGGGCGTCCGAGTTCGGCGAGAGCGTCGACGTGACGCCGGTGCAACTGCCCGGCCGGGAGAACCGGATCACCGAGGACCCGCGCTTCAGCGTCGCCGAGGTGGCCGACGCCATCGCCTCCCGGGCCGACCGCCCGTACGCGATCTACGGCCACTCGATGGGCGGACGGCTCGGCTTCGACGTGGTCCGCGAGCTGCGCCGCACCGGCCGCCCGCTGCCGCTGCGGCTCTACGTCGGCGGCGCCCGCGCCCCGCACGTACGCACCCCCGGCCCGTTCGACGGGCTGTCCCGGGCGAGCGACGACGAGCTGCTGCGCCGCCTCGGCGAGGGCGGCGGCCTCCCCGCCGAACTGCTCGACCACCCGGAGCTGGTGGAACTGCTGCTGCCGCTGCTGCGCGCCGACTTCGGCCGGGTCGACGACTACCGCCACGTGCCCGGCGAACCGCTGCCGGTGCCGATCGTCGCGTTCGCCGGCCGCACCGACCGGGCGGTCACCCGGGACCAGAACGCGGCCTGGGCCGAGCACACCGCGGCCGGGTTCACCCTGCACGAGCTGGACGGCGGGCACTTCTTCCTGCACGACCGGCTGCCCGAGCTGGCCGCGCTGATCCGCGCCGACCTGACCGCCGCGCTCTCGGACCCCCGCGCCGGCACGCCGGACGCGGGTCCGGACCCGGTGCGCGCCGCCGGCCGCGGGACCGCCGGCGCCGCGCACCGGGTCCCCCTCGGCGACACCGGCTGGTCGGTGTGGCGCGACGCGGTGCTGCGTACCACCGGGTTCCCGGCCGACGGGCTGGAGCTGTTCAGCGCGCCCCGGGCCGCCACCGCCGCCGACGAGCTGCTCGCCACCGGCGCGGGCGCGGACCGGTTCGACAAGGAGTTCGAGGGGGCGCTGCGCTCCGGCGCGCAGCGGTTCAGCGCGCTGGCCGCCGATCCGCTGCTTCGCGAGGCGGTCACCTGGCAGAACCGGGGCGCGCTCGTCGCGTTCGACGGGCTGGTGCGTGGCGGCGCCGACGCGGCCCGCAACGTACGCCGCCGCGACCGGGAACGGGCGCTGCTGAAGTACTGGCAGCGCTACTGCGGCAAGAACGAGACGGTCGGCTTCTTCGGGCCCAGCTGCTGGGTCACAGTCGATCCGGCACAGCCGGAAGTTGCCCGGGTCAACCCCGGCGACCGGTTGACCCCCCCA
>NZ_JAGPXV010000902.1:0-1730 GCF_018070405.1 Micromonospora sp. D75 | reverse complement strand
GGTCAGGCCGTGTTGCTGGGCCAGGTCGCAGAGCTGGCGCACCGGCATCCGGGTGCCGGTGAACAGCGTGACGGCGGCGAACGCCAGCACCTTCGTCCGCGGCGTGATCGCCCGGGCGAACATGTCGACGATCTCCTCGGCGGTGACGTCCGGCCCGACCGGCGGGGTCAGCACGGTGAGCGTGATCCGGTGCCGGTTGCGCAGCAGGTTGAAGTTGGACAGCACCGAGTAGCACTCGTGGCTGGTGGTGATGACCTCGTCGCCCTCGTGCAGGTCGAGCCCGTTGATGACGCGGGCCACCCCCTCGGTGGCGTTGTGGCAGATCACCATCTCGTCCTGGTCGACGCCGAACGCCCGGCCGATGGCGGCGCGGTGCTCGGGGTACATGCCGGGCGGGTAGACGTTGCGCAGTCCGCCGTTCCACTCCCGGGTCACCCGGTCGTTGACGTCCAGCACCTCGTACGGCATCACGCCGATGGTGCCGGTGTTGAGGTGGACCGCGTCGGGCTCCATCGCGAACAGCGACCGCAGCTCCGCGAAGGAGGCGGCGCGCAGTGGGTCGGCCGGTGCGGGCGGCCCGCCGGTGCGGGCGGCCGTCGTGGTCGCGGGGTCGTCGGTCACGCTGACGCGCATGGCGTCCCTCCTGTCAGGAGCTGGCACCCGCCAGCGAATTTACCATATGATTCTCAAGTAAATAGTCGTCCCGCTGCCCGCCCCGTCCGACCGCGCCGGGCTCTCCGGCGCGTCCCACCGCAGAGCAGGGAGAAGCGATGATCGCGTGCCACACCGGCGATTGGCCGGACACCGAAGATCCTCAGCGGACGGAGCCGGCTGCCTCCGGCTGCTCGTGCGGCTGCGCCGGCCGCTGCCGGCCGCCGTCCGCCGGCGCCGGCGGCGAGCGCGACCGCCGGCAGGAGCAGTTCGACGCGCGCGACCGGGTGCCCTGACGCCGGGCGGGTGGGGGCGGCCGGGCCGCCGCCCCCACCGGGCCGGTCAGCCGCCGAGCACGTCCGGCAGCCGGACCGCCTTGAACCGCCGGTCGGCGAAGTCGCAGTACCAGACCAGCTCGCCGTCCCAGGCCAGCCCGGTCGGATGCCCCGGCAGCCGCACCGTGGCGACCAGCCGGCCCGACTCCGCCTCGACCGCGTGCAGCAGGCCGTCCTCGAACTCGGCGTAGAGCACGTGACCCTCGGCGTACGTGAGGCCCGAGGGCGACCCCACGACCGGGTGCTCCCGCTGCACCGTCATGGTCTCGAAGTCCCGTAGCTGGATCACCGCGGGCGCGCGCAGGCAGAGCCACACGCCCTCGGGCCCGGTCTCCATGCCGGTGACCCGGCCGTTGGAGGGCCGTACCGGCTTCGACCCGACGGTCTGGCCGGTGGCCGGGTCGATCAGCAGGATCCGCTTCGGCCGGCCGCCGATCTGGCACAGTTTTCCGTCCGCGTATCCCAGGTCGGCCCGCACGTCCGGGTACGCGAAGGACCGGCGTACCGCGCCGTCCGCCGGGTCGATCGCGAAGATCCGCGCGGCGTCCTGGTCGGAGTGCCAGAGCCAGGTGCCGTCCCAGGTCAGGCCGCACATGTAGCCGGCCGGGCCGGGCAGGCTGCGCACCACCTCGACGGGCGGTGCGATCGTCGAGCCGCTCACCGTCTCGTTCTCCCTTCGTTGGCTGACCCGGCCCGCGCCGGGCCGGCGGACCTGCGGGCGGCGTCAGTCGACGACCGCCACCG
>NZ_JAGPXV010000901.1:0-1731 GCF_018070405.1 Micromonospora sp. D75 | reverse complement strand
AGCTCTTCGTAGCCGAAGCCCTGGTCGCCGAAGACGTCGACGACCAGCGTGATCGGGCCGTCGCCGCTGCCGCTGTCGCCGCTGTCCGAGTCGTCGCCGCAGGCGGCGGTGGTGCCGAGCACGACGACGGACGCGAGCGCGATGGCCGCGAACCGCCGACGACGGATTGGGACGCTCATCCGAGACCCCTCTTTCGGTGGTGAGGCGATATCTGCTGTGTGGTGGGGGGTGCGTTTCGCGCGGGCCGGAGCGGGGCAGGAGGGAGATCCGCACCACTCTCGGGAGCGCTCCCATGAGGTTGCCGGGAGGTGACAGGGGTGTCAATAGACCGTTGGGAGCGTTCCCATTTCGTTACCGCGCCGCTGGCGACCCCTCCTCGGAGCCCGCGATCAGCGGCGCGCGGGCGGCGCGATCAGCAGCAGCGGCGCAGCAGGACGGTGGCGCGGCCGGCGTCGAACGCGGCCGGATCGAACGCCGGGCCGGCCCACTCGCGCATCGTCACGTGTTCCGGGTGCGCCGGGTCGGCGAGCGCCGCGAGCAGGACCGCATAGCCGGCCGGGCCGCCCACGTCCTCCGGCGGGCAGGCCCGCTCCCCGTCCAGGCAGACCGGGTAACGCTCGTCCGGGTCGGCGGCGCAGCAGTCCTCCACCACCAGGTCGTGCTCCCACCAGTCCCCGAAGTCGTAGGTGTAGCGGAACCGGTCGCCCTTGCCCACTACCGTGTCCAGCCGGACGTCCAGCTCGTCGCGCAGCGCCAGCTCGCCGTCCGGGTCGGGTTCGCCGTACTGCCGGCCGTCCACGTCGAACGAGTGCAGGTGGCAGTCGCGCCAGCCCATCGCGTGCTGGATCACCCGGTGCAGCCGGTCCAGCGTGTAGCCGCCGGGCACCAGCACCCGCCGCCACACCGGCGGCCGGACCCCGGCCAGCGACACCATGAGCTGGAAGATCTGACGCGACACGACGTCCCATCCTTCCTCGGCATAGGCTGCCTGCATGATCTGCCGAGCCTGCCGGGAACGGCGGCACGACGACTGTCCTGGCCGGAAGTGGTGCGACTGCCAGCACCGTACCCCCGAACCCACCCCTCCGGTCACCGGTCCGGCCGGCGAATGAGCGTCGGAACCCCGATCGAACGGATCTGGCCCGCACCCGTCACCGGCGCGCTGACCGACCCGGAACTCACCGCGCTCTACGGCCGGTCGGCCCGCCCGCACCTGCGGGTCAACTTCGTCTCCAGCGCCGACGGCGCGGTCACTCTGGACGGCTACTCCGCCGGGCTCTCCGGCCAGCCGGACAAGCGGGTCTTCGGGCTGCTGCGGATGCTCTGCGACGCTCTCGTGGTGGCCGCCGGCACGCTGCGCCACGAGGGCTACCGGGCGGTCCGGCTGAGCCCGGAACGCCGGGCCTGGCGCCGCGAACGCGGGCTGGCCGAGTTCCCGACGCTCGTGGTCGTCTCCGGCTCACTCGACCTCGACCCGGCCCAGGCCGCGTTCGCCGACGCCCCGGTCCGGCCGATCGTGCTCACCCACGCCGACGCCGTACCGCCGCCCGGCCTCACCGACGTCGCCGACTTGGTCCGCTGCGGCCCCGCCCCGGTCACCAGCACCGACCGGGTCGACGGCAGCGGCCGGGTCGACGGCAGCGGCCGGGTCGACTTGGCCGTGGGCCTGGCGGAGCTGCGCCGCCGAGGGCTGGACCAGTTGCTCTGCGAGGGCGGCCCGCACCTGTTCGG
>NZ_JAGPXV010000900.1:0-1737 GCF_018070405.1 Micromonospora sp. D75 | reverse complement strand
GGCGGTACCCGGGCAGCCGTTCCTGCCCGGCCCGGTCTTCGCCGCGCCGTACCACCTCGACCCGGAGCGCGGCCCGTCGGCGGCGGCGGACGGGTACGGGCGGCCGGACAACCCGACCCGGCGACTGCTGGAGACGGCGATCGGCGAGCTGGAGGGCGCCGACTGCCGCGTCTTCGCCAGCGGCCAGGCCGCCATCACCGGGCTGCTGCTGACGGTGCTGCGACCCGGCGACACCGTGCTGCTGCCCGCCGACGGCTACTACTCGGTGCGCTCGTTCGCCTCGGGCACGCTGGAGCAGCTCGGCGTACGGGTGACGCTGGTGCCGACCGCCGGGCCGTACCCGTCGTTCGACGGCGTGCGGCTGGTGCTGCTGGAGACCCCGGCGAACCCCGGCCTGGACGTCGTCGACGTGCGGGCGGTGGCCGCCGCCGCGCACGCCGCCGGGGCGCTGGTGGCGGTGGACAACACCACCGCGACGCCGCTCGGGCAGCGCCCGCTGGACCTCGGCGCGGATGTGGTGGTCGCCTCCGGCACCAAGGCGCTGACCGGCCACTCGGATCTGCTGCTGGGCTATCTGGCCACCCGCGACGCCGGGCTGCGGGACGCGGCGACCACCTGGCGCAACGCCACCGGTGGGGTGCCCGGCGCGTTCGACTGCTGGCTGGCCCACCGGTCGCTGGCCACGCTGGACCTGCGGCTGGCCCGGCAGACCGCCAACGCGCGGGCGCTGGCCGACCTGCTCGCGGCCCGGCCGGACGTGACCGGGGTGCGCTGGCCCGGACGGCCGGACGACCCGGCGTACCCGGTCGCGTCGGCACAGATGCGGCGCGTGCCGGGCGTGGTCTCGTTCGACCTGGGCGACGAGGGCCGGGTGGCCCGGTTCCTCGGCGCCTCCCGGCTGGTGGCCGCCGCCACCTCGTTCGGCGGGCTGCACAGCACCGCCGACCGGCGCGCCCAGTGGGGCGACGCCACGCCGCCCGGCTTCGTGCGGTTCTCCTGCGGCATCGAGGACACCGCCGATCTGCTCGCCGACGTGGCGGCCGCGCTGGACGCGGCGGGCTGACGGCGCGACGCCCGCTGGGCTATCGTGACGGGCAGCCACGGCCCGTGCGGCCCCGACCCGAGGAGGTGAGTCCGATCCCCCAGCAGAGGACCGGCGTTCCCTCCGAGTCCGCGTCGCCCAGGAGCTGAGGCGACGCCGGGAGCGCCGACGAGCGCTTCCCGAAAGGCCTGCCATGGCATCCACCGTGTTCACTCCCGACCGTCCGGCCCTCGTCCGCCGGCTGCGCGCCGCCGGTTGCGTCTTCGCCGAGGACGAGGCGGAACTGCTGATCGCCGCCGCCGACTCGGCGCAGGCGTTGACCCGGCTGGTCGACCGTCGCGTCGCCGGCCTGCCGCTGGAACATCTGCTCGGCTGGGCCGAGTTCTGCGGCCGGCGGATCGCCGTCCACCCGGGTGTGTTCGTGCCGCGCGGCCGGACCGCCCTGCTCGTCGACGCCGCGACGGCGCTGGCCGGGCCGGCCCCTGCGGTGCTCGACCTGTGCTGCGGCTCCGGCGCCGCCGCCGTGGTGCTGCACGAGCGGCTGACGCCGCGCTGGCTGGCCGCCGCCGACATCGACCCGGTGGCGGTGGCCTGCGCCCGGCGCAACCTCGAACCGCTGGGCGTCCCGGTCTACGAGGGCGACCTGTTCGACGCGCTACCGGCCGGCCGGCGCGGGACGCTGGACCTGGTGGTGG
>NZ_JAGPXV010000090.1:0-13636 GCF_018070405.1 Micromonospora sp. D75 | reverse complement strand
GACCCAGATGTTGCGCGGCGCGAAGTAGAACAACGTCGGCGCCACGGTCCCCGACGACATCGCGTTCTGGCTGGCCGACGCCATCTGCGACCAGTTCGAGAACAGACCGAAGTTCATCGACCCCCACCTCGTGCCGGTGTCGTGGGTGGTGGCGTAGACCAGGTGCTGCCCGTTGTAGGGCACCACCGTGAAGTCCTTCAACGACACCCAGCCCGACCGCGGCTGCGCCAACGCGCCGGTCGAGGACCACCGGTACGACGACGGGAGACTGCAGGTGTTGCCCGGCGGCGGCGTCGTGGGTGGCGCCGTGGTCGGCGGTGCCGTGGTGGGTGGCGCGGTGGTGGGTGAGCCGGTCGGGCCGCCGGTCGGCGTGGTGCCGCCGGTGCAGGTCACGCCGTTGAGCGCGAAGCTGGTCGGCACCGGGTTGCTGCTGGTCCAGGAGCCGTTGAAGCCGAACGACGTGTTGCCGTTCGTCGGGATCGACCCGTTGTAGTCGACGTTGCGCGCGGTGACCGCGGACCCGCTCTGGGCCAGGCTCGTGTTCCACGACTGGGTCACCGTCTGCCCGGCGCCGAACGACCACGTCAGCGTCCAGCTCGACACCGGGTCGCCGAGGTTCGTGATGGTGACGTTGGCGCCGAAGCCGCCCTGCCACTGCGACGAGATCGCGTAGTTCACGGAGCAGCCCGCGGCGGCGGCCCCGGCGGGCAGCTGCGCCACGGCGACCGACGCCGACGCGAGCAGCGCGGCGCCGGCCGACGCCAATATGGCATTGACTGACCTGGATCTAGACATGAATTGACCTCCTGCGGGGGCGGCGGCTCTGGCATTGGCGGTGGCGATTGTTTTGTGAGCGTTAACAGCCGCGTCAGGGATGTTACGGGAGCGCTCCCATGCGCTCAACAACCCATTTCCGCACCCACCGAATCAGCGCGGCCCCCACCCGCCCGCCCCGGACGCGACGATCATGAAGTTGACCGCGTCCAATGCGGACAAATCCGCGGCCTAACTTCATGATCAACGGGGTAAAAGGGGAGGGGAGAGGGATGGGGGCGTCAGGCGGGGGTGCAGGGGGTGTTGTCGGCGGTGCACGCGACGGGGGCGTCGTGCTGGGGGTCCGGGTCGCGTACGTCGAAGCGGATGGTGGCGGACTCGCCGCCCGGCAACGCGCCCCCGGTGAAGGTGACCACGGTGCCGTCCTGGGCGGCCTCGGCTCCGCTGACACTGCCCACAGTGGCACCCTCGTGCAGCGTCACGGTGACCGTCCAGCCCGGACGCGGTGACGGGCCGGGATTGCGCAGCACCACCTCGCCCCGGTAGCCGAAGATCCGGTCGTTCACCGTCTCGTAGGTGGCGCTCAGCGGCGTCGCCGCCACGGTCGAAGGCGTCGCGCTCGGCGTACGGCTGGGGGTGGGTGACGGCGTCGGCGAGGGCGACTCGCTGCGGCGGCTGGCGCTGGGCGTGGGCCGCGCGGTCGTGGGGCGCGCGGAGGGCGTCGCGGTGGACGGCATGACGAGTGACGTCGTGGGGGCCGGCGCAGCCGGGGCGGGCGGCTCGTCGCCGGTGGTCCATACCGTTGCTCCGGCTGCCGCGGCCAGCAGCGTGACCGCGCCCGCCGCGAGCAGCGCCCGGCGCCGTCCGGGCCGGCGGGGTTCGTCGCCGAGCAGCCGGACCACAGGCAGTTCGGCGGTCAGCCCGCCCTCGGCCCGGCGCAGGTCCACGTTCTGGAACGCCAGCCAGTCCAGAATGGCCGGCAGCCGTCCGGTGACCGCCTGCTCGTGCTGCTCGGCGCGGGCGTCGGCGTCCCAGTCGCCCTCTTCGAGCACCTCGCGTACGGACAGCCGGGTGCCGTGTGCGGTGGGAGCCAGGTCGCAGGCCAGGCGGGTGGCCCGGTCGGCCTCCCGGCAGCGGACGACCAGCCGGTGCGGCGCGCGCAGTTCGACGGTCTCGACCTCGGTGTCGGTGTCGTAGCCGGGCAGCGCGGCGGTGGCGAGGATCCACCGGTCGGACCCGGGCGCGCTGTCGGTGAACCACTTGGCCAGCAGCGCGCGTTCCGTCAACGCCCGCCAGGTCCGGGCGGGCGGGTGGAACAGGTCGACCTCGGTGACGATCTCGATCACGCGGAGACTCTAGGGCCTGTGTCAAGGTCGGTGCGGGGCGCTGTCGCCGCCGTCGTGCCAGCGGGCCCGCCAGGCGGCCTCGCTCTCCTCGGCGCTCGACTTCTCCTCGTGCATGAGCCGGCGCAACGCGATCCGGGAATCGGCGAAGATCACCAGCTCGGCCGCCACGAGCGCCACGCAGATCGCGGTGAGCAGACCCAGCGCGCCGAGCGCCGGCAGGTGCCGCCCGACCGGCAGCGCCACGGCGAGCAGGACCACGGCGCCGACCCGGGTCCAGGACAGCGTCCGCAGCGCGCGCCACTGGAACGCCATGTTCGCGGCGAAGTAGACGAGCACGCCACCGAAGAGCAGCGGCACCGCCGGGCCGTGGCCGCGCTCCATCGGGCCGCCGGCCGGGTCGGTGACGATGCGGACCAGTTCCTCGGCGCCGATCGCGAACAGGATCACCCCGGCGATCATGGGCAGGTAGAGGTAGGCGTACGCGTCGCGGGCAAGCGCCACCCGCGCGTGACCCTGGGTGGCGTGCAGCGCGATCCGGGCGGCCGGGCCGATCATGTCGAAGTGCGCCCACCAGAGCGCGGCGGTGAACAGGATGCCGAAGATCGCCGCCGGGATCGCCGGCCAGGTCACCGGCTGGCCGAGCAGGTTGCCGCCCACGCCGACCGAGATGACCGACTCGCCGAGCGCGATGATCAGGATCAGGTCGTACCGCTCGGTCCAGTGCTCGGCCGAGGTGATCTTCCAGCCGTCGGTGCCGGCCAGCAGGCCACTGCTGTACTGGATGGCCACCACTGCGATCCACAGTCCGTCGCGCAGCCACGGGCCGACCTCCGGGGACACGCGCGGCGGCAGCAGCGCCGCCACCAGCAGCAGGGTGGCGGTGACCAGCGCCTCGGGCAGGAACAGCCGCAGCTTGCGGCGGGCCGGCGGGTCGTCGCGCGTGGCGTACCAGTACAGCGCGGTGTGCACGGCCCGGATCACCACATAGCTGATCGTGACCAGGATCGGCCCGGCGCTGCCCTGTTGCAGGTCGCCGAACGTCTGCGGCAACGCGAGCGCGAACGTGAACAGCGCGATCATGCCGACCACCATGAGGATCGGCACGAAGCCCTCGCCGAGGCGCAGCCGGGCGGCCACCGCGCTGTGCACCACCCAGCACCACCACAGCACGGCGAGCACCAGCAGCGCGTGCAGCAGTTCCCCGGGGGTCACGTTGGCGGCGGTGGCCCGCGTGATGATGAAGAAGGACACCACGAAGACGAGGTCGAAGAAGATCTCGAACCGGTCGACCCGGGTGGCGGGGGCGACGCCGGTCGCCGGCCCGAGCCCCTTGCGCCACCGGTCGCCACCCACCGGGCGAGTCTGTCAGCCCAGGTCAGGCAGGGTGCCGCTTTCGCCGGCCATTCCACCGGTCCGACCGGGCGGCGGGCGGGGAGTGCTCAGCCGGCAGCCGGGGCGGCCAGGGCGAGCACGACGCGCAGCACGTCGCGCAACGGGCGCCCGGGGCGCTCCAGCCACTCGTGGGCGGCGATCCGCAGGGACGCGAGGAACGTCGCGGCGATGATCCGGGCCCGCAACGCCGCGTCCGGTCCGGTCAGCCGGCGGGCCAGCTCCGCGGCCATCTCGCGCTCCAGCGCCGCGTACGCGGCGACCTGGTGAGCGGCCAGGCTCGGGTGACCGTGCAGTCGCCGGCGCCGGTTGAGCCAGGGCTCGGCCGGGTCGTCGTAACCGTCCTCGGCCTGGGCCAGGGCGGCCCGGGTCAGCGCGGCCCACGGTGGCAGCTGCGGCGGTTGTCGCGCGACCAGCGCGAGGAGCCGGCGCAGCCGCAGCGTGTCGCCGTGGAAGAGGGCCTCCTCCTTGCCGCTGAAGTAGTTGGAGAACGTGCGCCGGGAGACGTTCGCGGCGTCGGCGATCGCCTCGACGGTGATCCGGTCGGGGCCGTGCTCGACGGCGAGCGACAGCGCCGCCTCGTGCAGCGCCTGCCGCGTGGCCGCCTTCTTCCGCTCGCGCAGCCCGGTGCACTCCTCCATGCGACAAGCCTAGGTGACCCATTTCTCAATGGGCAAAGTTGCTCGACGGGCAAGGTTTAGTGTTGATTGCTTGAGGCAACGAAGCGGCCAACCCGCATCGACACATCTGGAGGACGCGCGCATGAGCGCACCCACCGTGACGGCTGAGGCCGCCCCGATGAGCAAGCGGAAGACGCTGGAGGCGCTCAGCGGTCTGCTGCTCGTGCTCTTCGTGGCCATGCTGAGCAGCACCGTGGTCTCGACCGCCCTGCCGAAGATCATCGGAGCGCTGAACGGATCGCAGACGCAGTACACCTGGGTGGTCACCGCCACCCTGCTCACCGCGACCGCGACCACCCCGATCTGGGGCAAGCTGGCCGACCTGTTCAACAAGAAGCTGCTGATCCAGATCGCCATCGTGGTGTTCCTGGTCGGGTCGATCGCGGCCGGCTTCGCGCAGAGCGCCGGGCAGCTCATCGCCGCCCGCGCGTTCCAGGGCATCGGCGTCGGCGGTCTCCAGGCGCTGGTCCAGGTCGCCATCGCGGCCATGATCCCGCCGCGTGAGCGGGGCCGCTACAACGGCTACCTGGGCGGCGTCATGGCGCTGGCCACCGTCGGCGGCCCGCTGCTGGGCGGCCTGATCGTGGACACCTCCTGGCTCGGCTGGCGCTGGTGCTTCTTCGTCGGCGTACCGGTCGCGGCGGTCGCGCTGTTCCTGCTCCAGGTCACCCTGAACCTGCCCACCGTGCGCCGGAAGAACGTCAAGATCGACTACCTGGGCGCGTCGCTCATCGCCGCCGGCGTCAGCGTGCTGCTGATCTGGATCTCGTTCGTCGACGACTCGTTCGCCTGGGCCTCCTGGCAGACCGGGGCCATGGTCGGCGGCGCGGTGCTGCTGCTCGCGCTCGCGGTCTGGGTGGAGGCGCGGGCCGCCGAGCCGGTGGTGCCGCTGCACATCGTCCGCGAGCGCACCACCGCCCTGGCGATCCTGGGCAGCCTCGCGGTAGGCATGGCGATGTTCGGCGGCGCGGTCTTCCTCGGCCAGTACTTCCAGATCGGCCGCGGCTACAGCCCGACCGAGGCCGGCCTGCTCACCATCCCGATGATGGCCGGTGTGCTGCTCTCCTCGATCGTGGCCGGTCGGATGATCACCGCCACCGGGAAGATCAAGCCGTACATCGTGTTCGGCGCGGTCGTGCTGGTCGTCGGGTTCGCCATGCTCGGCACCATCGACCACGAGACCTCGCTGGTCTTCGTCGGCCTCGCCATGTTCATCGTCGGCGTCGGCGTCGGCATGACCATGCAGAACCTGGTGCTCGCGGTGCAGAACACCGTCGCGCTCAAGGACATCGGCGCGGCCAGCGCCAGCGTCGCGTTCTTCCGCTCGCTCGGCGGCACCATCGGCGTGTCGGTGCTCGGCGCGGTGCTCGCTCGCCGCGTCAGCGACCGGATCACTCACGACCTCGCCGCGGCCGGCATCCCCACCACCGGCGGAGGCGGCGGCAGCACGCTCAACCTCGACGCGCTGCCCGAGCCGGTCCGGCAGATCGTGCGGGCCGCGTACGGGGACGCAACGGGGCACATCTTCCTGATCTCGGCCGCCATCGCGGTGGTGGGTATCGTGGCGGCGCTGCTGCTGCGCCCGGTCACCCTGCGTTCCAGCCTCGACCTGCCGGACACCGGCCGGTCGGTGGCGGTGGGAGCGGACGCCGTCGACGGCGCGCCCGCCTTCGACGAGGTGAGCGTGGACTCGGCCGGGCGGGAGGAACGCGCCCGCCGCTGAGCCCGTACCCCCAGGGCCGTCGCCGACCCCGGCGGCGGCCCTGATCCGTGCCGGGAGGCACCGAAGGAGGAGTCGTGGACATCACGCGGGCCGCGCCGCCGCGCCTGGCCGCATGGCGGCGGGCCGCGCGTGAGCTGGCGCTCGTCGCCGTGCTCTTCCTCGCCTACAAGGCGGGCCGGCAGGTGGTGGCCGACCACGCCGAGGTGGCGCTCGCCAACGGCGAGTGGATCTGGCGGCTGGAGCGGCTGCTGCGCCTGCCCGCCGAGGCGGCGGTGCAGGGGCCGCTGCTGTCGCACGAGATCCTGATGCGGCTGGCGAACAGCTACTACGCCTTCGTCCACTTCCCGGCCACCGTGCTCTGCCTGGTCTGGCTCTGGCTGCGCCGCCCGGCCCACTACCTGCGGCTGCGGCGCGCCCTGGCGGCGCTGACCGCGGTGGCGCTGGTGCTGCACGTGTGCGTCCCGCTCGCGCCGCCCCGGCTGACCGAGCTCACCGGTCTGGTCGACACCGGCACCCGGTTCGGCCCGAGCGTCTACGGACCGCCCGACACCGACCAGCTCAGCAACCAGTACGCGGCCATGCCGTCGCTGCACGTGGGCTGGGCGCTGGCGATCGCGCTGGCGCTGATGGCGGTCACCACCGGACGCCTCCGCTGGCTCTGGCTGCTCCACCCCCTGGCGACAGCGCTCGTGGTGGTGGTCACCGGCAACCACTACTGGCTCGACGGCCTCGTCTCGGTCGCGCTGCTCGTGGCGAACCTGGCCGTGCTGCCCCGGCCCGCGCCGGACCGGCCCGCGCTCGTCGAGGCAGCCGGACCGGTGCGCCCGCACGTGGTGCCGGCGCCGCGCCGCGCCGGCCACCACCGGAACCCGCGGGTCCCGGCGGCGGCCGACGCGCGGCTGCGCCCTCCCGGGCGGGGCTGAGGGCCGGTCAGCGCAGCGTGCAGACCGTCCCGTTGAGGCGGAACGCGCCCGGCGGCACGTTCGGCCCGCTGTACGCGCCGACGAACCCGACGGTCGTGCTCCCGCCGTCGGCGGCGAGCCGCCGGTTGTCGGCGGTGGGCGTCACCCGGACGTTGCGGCCCTGCTGGTCCCAGGTGGCGCTCCACCCGCTGCTCACCTGCTGCCAGTCGGTCGGCCAGGTCCAGGTGAGCGTCCAGCCGTCGACGGCCTTCGCGCCGGTGTTGATCACCTCGACGTTCGCCACGTACCCGTTGCCCCAGTCGTTGTCGTCGTTGAACCGCACCGCGCAGGAGCTCTCGGCGGGGCTGCCGGTGGCGAAGGTCAGCGGCGGGGACGACCAGGAGACCCGCCCGGCCGTGTCCCGGGCGAGCACGTTGACCGTGTAGCGGGCGCCCGGTTCGAGGTTGCCGACCGTCAGCGACGTGCCGGCGGTCTCACCGAGCTGCTCGCTCACCGCGCCGTACTGCCGGTGCACCTCGTACTTGGCGATCGGGGACGCGCCCGGCGTGGCCGCCGGCCAGGAGATGGTCGCCGCACGGTCGGTCACCGCGCCCGCCGTCGGCCGGCCCGGGGCGCCGGGCCGCCCGGCCGAGCTGCCGGCCGGTCGCAGCACGAGCGTGGTCAGCGAGTACGGCGGCAGCGTGCGCACGGTGGCGCTGCCCGAGCGGCCGGTGCTGATCCCGGTCGCGCCGTTGGCGAGCGTGTGCACTGTCGGCGCCTCGTCGGCCGGGGTGAAACCGGCGTAGTCGAGCGCCACCGGGTGGGCGTTGTCCGGGTCCTTGTTGAGCAGCAGGACCGCGACGCTGCCGTCCGGCCTCCGGACCGCGTGCGCGGCGACCAGCGGCTCGTCGGTCCCGGCGCGGACGAGCTGGTCACCGGGCCGGGCGAACAGGTTCATCATGGACAGCGCGTGGTACGGCGCGAACGGGGTGTTGAACGCCGGCTGACACACCTCGCCGTCGCTGGTGCAGTTGCCGCTGGACAACAGCCCGAAGTCGCCGTAGTCGGTCTGCCCGGCCACCTCGGAGACGGTGCCGATGCCGTTGTGCACGTTCCACCACTGCACCGTGAAGACGCCCTGCTCCAGCAGGCCGCTGTAGGCGTCGGCCAGGAACAGCGCGCCGGGCGCGGTGGTGCGGCCGGCGTCCACGTTCAGCTCGGTGAAGCTGATCCCGATCCGGTCCGCGCCGGGACCGGCGTACCTGGCGATCTGCTGGCGCAGCAGCCAGGCCGCGTCGGGCAGGTGGTTGGTCCGGGCCAGCGAGTCGGCGGCGTTGCCGCCCGGGTACCAGTGCACGTCCACGAAGTCGATCTTCGGGCCGGCGAGGGAGAGCACGGTCTGGTTCCACGGGCCCGGGTCGGAGCCGGCGGTGATCCCGTCCGGCCAGTTGCCGGGCATGGTGAGCACCGCGCCGACCTTGATGCTCGGGTCGACCGCCTTCATCGCGTCGGCGTACTCGATCACCAGCCGCGCGTACTGGGCGGCGCTCTTGTCCGGGTGGTCGTCGGCCTCCCAGGCCGAGCCGTAGTGGCCGTTGCCGTAGTTCTCGTTCCCGACGGTCCACCACTTGGCGCCGTAGCCCTTTGTGACGTTGGCGTACCGGACCCAGGCGGCGGCCTCGGCGGGCGTGCCGGTGCCGTAGTTCGCGATGATCATCGGCTGGGCGCCGACGCGGCGGGCGCCGGCCATGAACGTGTCGAAGTCGGTGTTCGGCGCGACGTAGCCGCCGGGCGCGGTGTGCGTCTCCCAGTGGTAGATGTCGGCGTACGAGCCGCCGGGGTAGCGCAGCATCTTCACACCCGCGGCCTTGAGCAGGTCGGACGTCTCGGCGCTGCCGAGCTGCGAGTCCCAGATGGCGTGGTTGACGCCGAGCGCGGTCTCCGGGACCGTGGCCAGCCCGGCGCGGGTGTTCACGGTGACGGTGACCGGGTCGGTGGGGTCGGCGGCGGCGACCGGTCCGCCGACGGTGCTGAGCGCGGTGGCGAGCAGGAGCAGGCTGGCCGCGAACGCGGTGGTTCTCCTCATGCGGGGGTGTCCTCCGGGGAGTGGGACGACGAGGCGATGCCCGGTCTGCGTCGTCCTCCCGGACGCCTGGCGGCGGCGGGATGCCCAGGAACGACGATCGGCTCCGCGCGGCGAGCCATCGACGAGGATCATACGCCCGGCGCCGGGCAGTGCAGGGCTTAATTTATAGACAGGAGTCTTTACTGTAAACAATGTTTAATTTATGTTCGGGGCACCTTCCGTTCCCCCCGAAGGAGTTGCCACCATGCGTCGAAGAATCACCCTCCCGCTGCTCACCGCAGGCGCCGTGACCGGCACGCTGGCGCTCGCCGCGCCCGCGCAGGCCCACGGCTACGTCTCCTCACCGCCCAGCCGCCAGGCGCTGTGCGCGCAGAACCGGGTGCCCGACTGCGGCCAGATCAAGTACGAGCCGCAGAGCGTCGAGGGCCCCAAGGGCCTGCGCAGCTGCCACGCCGGCATCGCCCAGTTCGCGGTCCTCAACGACGACAGCCGCAACTGGCCGGCCACCTCGGTCGGCAGCACCGTCACGTTCACCTGGGTCAACACCGCCCGCCACGCCACCGCCAACTGGGAGTACTGGATCGGTGGCACCCGGGTCGCCGTGGTCGACGGCGGTGGCCGTCAGCCCGGCGCGACCGTGTCGCACACGGTCAACCTCGGCGGCTTCTCCGGCCGGCAGAAACTGCTCGCCATCTGGAACATCTCCGACACCGCCAACGCCTTCTACTCCTGCGTCGACCTGCAGATCGGCGGCGGTGGCGGCAACCCGACCCCGTCGCCCACGCCGACGGCGGCGCCGACCACCCCCGCGCCCTCGCCCACGCCCACCCGGACCAGCACGCCGGCGCCGGGCGGCACGTGGACGGCCGGACGGGCGTACCAGGTAGGTGACACGGTCACCTACGACGGCCGCAGCTACCGCTGCCGCCAGGCGCACACCGCCATCGCCGGCTGGGAGCCGCCGAACGTGCCGGCGCTGTGGCAGCAGATCTGAGCCCGCGTACCCGCGCGGCGGAGCCGGCCGGTCCCCGGCTCCGCCGCGCGTCCGCGGCCCTGCTCGGCGTGGTGCTGACCCTGGCCGGTTGCGGCGGCCCGCCCGCGGCCGATCCGTCCCCGCCGGTCCCGTCCGCCACGGCCTCGGCCCCGGACACCACGGTCAGCGGGATCGACGCGCTGTTCCTGGCCATGATGGTGGCCCACACCGAGCAGACGCTGGAGATCGTGCGGCTCGGTCTCGACCGCGCCACCGATACGCGGATCCGCACGCTGATCGCCGCCGTGCGGGCCACCGAGACCGACGAACTGGCCACCATGCGCGAATGGCTGCGCGACGCCGGGCCGTCGGCCGCCGCCGCGGCCGCCCGGCACGACCACTCCGGGCACAGCGACGCCGCCGCCGGACTGGCCCGGCTGCGCGCCGCCGCGCCCGCCGACGCCGACCGCGTGCTGGTCGACGTGCTGAGCCGGCACCAGCGCACCGCGGCCGACCTGGCCCGCGCCCAGGTCGCCGCCGGCACCAGCGACCGGGTACGCGAGCTGGCCCGCCGGATCGAGCGCTCCCGGACCGCGGAGATCGAACTGATGGGCCAGATGGGCTGAAACAGCGCGCTGGCAGGCCTGCGAGCTGCCCGGACGTGTGATGACCTTCGTCACGTCGCCGGAGCGCCCACGGCCCCGCCGAGGTTCACGAATCGGCGCGCAACCACCCTTTTCCGTGAGCCGCCGGCCCGCCGTACGGCCGTGCGCAGGCCCGGGACGCCTCGTCCGTCGGCATAATCCGCCCCGGTCTGTCGCCGGTCGTGGTTAGGCTTCCCGCCGGACGTCGCCCCGCCGCGCGTTCCGCCCGCGCCCGGACGGTGCGTGGCGACCCCCACCGCCTTCGGCAGCCGAACCGGATCCAGGAGACCGTTAGTGACCCAGCAACCCGTCGCGACGTCGACAAAGCTCGACGCCGCGGTGCTCAAGGTGGCCGGCGTCGTCGTGCTCGGCGCGATCATGTCGATCCTCGACGTGACAGTCGTCAGCGTGGCGCTCCCGACGTTCCAGAGCGAGTTCGACGCCTCGTACGCGCGCGTCGCGTGGACCATGACGGGCTACACGCTCGCGCTGGCCACGGTGATCCCGCTCAGCGGCTGGGCCGCCGACCGGTTCGGCACGAAACGCCTCTACATGGTGGCGCTGGCGCTGTTCACCATCGGCTCCGGGCTCTGCGCCACCGCCGACTCGATCGGCGAGCTGATCGCCTGGCGTGTGGTCCAGGGCCTCGGCGGCGGCATGCTCATGCCGCTCGGCATGACCATCATGACCCGGGCCGCCGGCCCGCACCGCATCGGCCGCCTGATGGCCGTGCTCGGCATCCCGATGCTGCTCGGCCCGATCACCGGACCGATCCTCGGCGGCTGGCTGATCGACGTCGCCAGCTGGCACTGGATCTTCCTGATCAACCTGCCGATCGGCGTGGTGGCGCTGATCTACGCCCAGCTCGCGCTGCCGAAGGACAACGCCGAGCCGTCCCAGGCGTTCGACTTCCTCGGCATGCTGATGCTGTCGCCGGGTCTGGCCCTGTTCCTGTACGGCATCTCCACGCTGCCCGAGACCGGCACGATCGCCGACACCAAGGTCTGGCTGCCGATGCTGGCCGGCGGCGCGCTCGTGGTCGCCTTCGTGGCCTACTCGTTCCGGCCCCGCCATCCGTTGCTCGACCTGCGGCTGTTCCGCAACCGCAACCTCACCATCGCCTCGATCACCATGTTCGTGTTCATCATCGCGTTCATGGGCGCGGGCCTGCTGTTCCCGAGCTACTTCCTGCAGGTGCGGGGTGAGACGACGCTCGCCGCGGGCCTGCTGATCGCGCCGCAGGGCATCGGCGCCATGCTGACCATGCCGATCGCGGGCACGCTCGCCGACCGGGTGCCGGTCGGCCGGACGGTGCCCTTCGCGCTGGTGCTCATCGCGGCCGGGTTCTTCACCTTCACGCAGCTCGGCACCGACACCTCGTACTGGCTGCTCTGCGGCTCGCTGTTCGTGATGGGCCTCGGCATGGGCGGCACGATGATGCCGATCATGACCTCGGCGCTGAAGACGCTCAGCGCCGCCGAGGTGGCGCGCGGCTCCACGCTGGTCAACATCCTCCAGCAGATCGGCGGATCGATCGGCGCCGCGATCATGTCGGTCATCCTCACCAGCGAGCTGAACGGCTCGCGGCCCATCCCCGGCGTGACCGACCCGGGCACCGGCGCCCCGCTGACCGAATCCCAGCTCGCCATCGCCGCACAGCAGCGGCCCGAGCTGATCCAGCAGTTCCCGGTGCCGCCGTCGCTCATCGAGCGGGGGCTCGACTACGCCGCGGGCGCCTTCTCGACCACGTTCTGGGTCGCGTTCGGGCTGGTGCTGCTCACCTTCGTCCCGGCCGCCTTCCTGCCGCGCCGGCGTGAGCCGTCGCACCTGCTCGACGGCGAGACGGGCGAGGACAAGCAGCCGATGGCGCTGCCGATCCACTGACCGCCGTCGTGGCCGGGGCCGGGCGCCTGAGCGTCCGGCCCCGCGCCACATCGGTGCGGTGCCGCCCGCCGTGCCGGGTGGGCGCGTTGTCGGCCACCGCTGGTGTCCTCGCGCTGTCGGCCCGCCCGGCCGTGTCGGCGTGGCTTTCGCCGCCGGGGCCGTGCCGGCGGGGCCAACCCGCCACCGCGGCCGTGACGAGCGCCTACGATCGGCACAGGGAGCCGGGGAGAGGCGGGCAGCGTGAGCGCAGACGACGCGCAGCGGCCGGCGCGACGGCGTAACCGCCTGCTGCTGGCGGGCCTGCTCGCCGTCGTCGGGCTGATCCTGCTGCTGCTCGGCCTCACCGTCGCCAACGGCACGGTCGCCGGCGTCGAGGTGGTGCTGGCGCTGCTGCTCCTGGTCAGCAGCTACGCGATCCAGCGGCTGGCCCGCCGCGAGACCGTCTACCGCGACGAGCGGCGCTGACCGGCGGAGCGGTCCGGCCGGGCTAGGCTGCCAGTGTGGATCACGAAGACCGGATCGCGCTGTTCCTCGACTACGAGAACCTGGCCCTGGGCGTACGCGACCACCACGGTGGTGGTGCGTTCGACTTCCGGCCGATCGCCGACGCGCTCGCCGAGCGGGGGCGGGTGGTGGTGCGCCGGGCGTACGCGGACTGGTCGTACTTCGACGAGGACCGGCGGATGCTCACCCGGTCGCACGTCGAGCTGATCGAGATCCCGCAGCGGATGGGCGCCTCCCGCAAGAACGCCGCGGACATCAAGATGGCTGTGGACGCGGTCGAGCTGGCGTTCGAACGCGGCTACATCTCCACGTTCGTGATTTGCACGGGCGACAGCGACTTCACCCCGCTGGTCCACAAGCTGCGCGAACTCAACAAGCGGGTGATCGGTGTGGGGGTGGAGAAGTCCACCTCGGCGTTGCTGCCGCCGGCCTGCGACGAGTTCCTCTACTACGACCGCCTCGAAGGCGTCGACGTGCCGCCGCCGTCCGCCCGCCGGTCGCGTCCGGCCCGGACGGCGCCGCCCGGGCCGGTGGCGGAACCGGTGGCGGAGGTCGCCCCGGAGGCCGCTGCGGCCGAGGAGGGGCGGGCCCGGGACGTCGACACGCTCGCCGTCCAGCTCGTGCAGACGGTGGCCGGCATGCAGGGCAGCTCCAGCGGTGACGTGACCGCGTCCGCGCTCAAGCGCGCGCTGCTGCGCAAGGACCCGACGTTCAGCGAGTCCGACTACGGC
>NZ_JAGPXV010000009.1:0-27047 GCF_018070405.1 Micromonospora sp. D75 | reverse complement strand
GCTTCGCCCCCGGGGAGAGCAGCGACGTGATCGCCGAGTTCAAGGTGGACAGCGCCCGCCTGCCGCACGGCGCCGAGCTGTGGCGGCTCGGCGCGGACGGCGCCACGCGGCTGGTCGCGGTCCTGGACACCGACGCGCTGGTCTGGCGGAAGGCGGACGAGGCGTGACCCGCGACGGCTACGTGGCCCGCTGGCGGGGGCGGGAGTACCAGGCCAGCCCCGCCGGGGACGAGGTCCGCCTCTACCAGCCCGGCCCGGAGGAGGGGTTCACCGAGGTACGCCCCGGCCGGTACGTCCGGGTGGTGCCGGCGGCCGAGGTCGACGATCTCGCATACGTGCGGACCACCTGCACCTGGCAGGGACAGCCGTTCATCGTGCTGGCCGAGCACGAGGGCTGGCTGCGGCTGGAGTACACGGGTGGGCGCTGGCCGGTGGCCGAGGCGATGGGGCTGGAGGCGTTCGACTTCGGTGTCTACCAGGGCTGGGCGCCCGCGACCGAGGTGGCCGACCTGGGCGAGCAGCGGGTCTGAGTCAGGACTTCGCCCAGCGCAGGACCTCGCCGAGCACCAGGTCACGGGCCTCCACGTGGGGGAAGTGCCCCACGTCGTCGAGCAGCCGCCACTCGTACGGCGCGCTGACGTAGCGGCCGGAGCCCTGGGCGGTACGGGGAAGCGACGCGCGGTCCAGCGCGCCGTGCAGTTGCAGGGTCGGCGTGACGAGCGGCTTCTGCATCAGCTTCACGAAGCGGTAGCCGTGCAGCCGCAGCACCGAGCGGAACGCCCAGCGGTAGCCCTCCATCGCGCAGAACGCGGCCTGCGGGATCTGCATCGCGACCCGGCAGCAGTGGGCGTAGGCGGCGAAGTCGGGGCTGTCCGCCCAGCGCGGGCCGCCCCACCGGCGCAGGATCTCCTCCACCTCGGCGGCGTCGTCCCGGGTCAGGACGTGCTCGTAGCGGGGGAGCTGGAACTTGAGCGTCGCGGTGGCCGAGGCGAACTGGCCGCGCGGGTCGGCGAAGATGGCGGCCCGCAGCCGCAGCGGGTGCGGCGCGCCGAGCACCACGAGCCGCCGGACCAGGGTCGGGTGGAAGGAGGCGGCGGTCCAGGCGATGAGCCCGCCCGCGCCGGTGCCGACCACCGTGGCCGATCGCTCGCCGAGTGCGCGGATCAGGCCGGCGACGTCGGCGGCGAGCGTGTAGCCGTCGTACCCCCGGGGTGGTTTGTCGCTCGCGCCGTAGCCGCGCAGGTCGACGGCGACCGCCCGGAAGCCCGCGTCCGCGACCGCCGGCAGCATCTCGTGCCAGGCGTACCAGTACTCGGGGAAGCCGTGGAGGAAGAGCACCATCGGACCGGCGCCCGCCTCGACGACGTGGAACCGGCTGCCGTTGGCACCGACGAACCGGTGCGTCCACGGCCCCTCGGGCAGGACGCAGGACTCGTCGACGGGTCCGCCGCGCTGGTCGGTCATGGGGCACAGCCTAGGGCCGCCGATCGCGCATCGGGCTCGCAGGTGACCAGGATCAGGGATTTCTCCGGGAGGTGACCCATGTGGCCCGGCGACCGCTGCGGGGTCAGGATTCGGCGACGCGCATGGGGATGCCGGGCCCGCAGTCCACCGAGCGGTCCCGTGCGGTGAGCCGCAGCGAGACGAAGTCGCCCTTGCGCAACTCCCCGGCGTCCGGGCCGTACACGGCGTACTCCGTGCCGTTCTCGTCCATCAGGCCGTAGCAGGGTCCGGAGCCGCCCCGGGTGATCCATCCGGCGACGACGCCGGCTGGCCGGTTGTCGGTCGGCTTCCTCGGCGGGCCGGCGGGACGCCGCAGCGTCGGCAGTTCGGTGGCGGACAGCGGCGCGGGCCGGTCGGCGGGCGTGCCCGCGCCGCTCGCGGCCGGCTGGTGGTCGTCGGACACGGATCCTCCGTCTCGGCCGCGCCGTCGATCAGCGCCGTCGTGGGGCGGCCGGCAGCGTGGGGCGGGTGTCGAACGGATGGGACGCGGGCGGGGTACGCCGGGTTCCCGGAAAGGGCGATGCCCGGGCGGTGAGCCCGCCCGGGCATCGCGTGGCGCGTCGATCAGTGGATCAGGAGAAGCGGACCTTCAGCGAGGTGCCGTTCTGCTCCAGGACCTTGATCTTGGTGCCGGTGGCCGGGAGCTTGACGCCGTGGTTCGGCAGCTCCGGGTACCAGTACTGCTTGGTGTCGTCGAACAGCGGCTGCGCGTCCTGACCGCGGATGTACTGCGGCTGGCTGTTGATGTGCAGCGTGAACGAGTCGGCCTTCTTCAGGCTGAACGGCGCGTCGTAGACCTGGACACGGGCCCGCCAGGGCTGGCCGGTCAGGTTGTAGATCGGCCGCGGGTGCGCGTCGATGATCATGTTCCGACCCTCACCCGGGTGCGCGAACGTGTCGTTGTCCGCGAACCGCAGGTTCCAGTAGGAGATCAGCAGACCCTCCTGGTACGCGTAGTGGTCCACGTAGTCCGGGCGGGTGTTCGCGTAGCCGAAGAAGTACGGGCCGGTCTTGAGGTACTTGTCGTACGAGACGTACGACCGGTGACCGGCGATGTAGTAGTTGTCGAACTTACGGGTGTAGGTCTCCTCGACGATGCTGAAGCCGCTGAGGGTCCAGCCGTTGGCACCGGCCTCGGCGCCGTCGGTGAGGAGGGTCTGACCGTCGGCGGTCACGGTGATCGCGTCACCGTAGAAGCCGCCCTCGGACACGCCGCCGTCCGTCTGGTAGCGGAGCCGGAACTGCACGACCTTGCCGGCGACCGCGTCCATCGGGATGTTGACGTCGACCCACTGGTCGTTGCTGGAGCCGTCCAGGGCGTAGCGCCCGGGGGAGATCTCCTTCAGCGGGGTGCCGTTGGCCGTACCGGGCAGCGAGGTCCAGGTCTGGCCACCGTCGGTGGACGCCTCGAAGAACAGGTAGTCGTAGTCCGCCTCGATGCTGTAGCGACCCTTCATCGACAGCGCGGCGCTGGTCTTCCCGGTGAGGTCGACAGTGCGCGTCATCGTGTTGTTCAGGTCGTCGTCGTTGCCCGAGAAGAACTGCTTCGTACCCTCGAACGGCTTGCCGTTCTGGAACGTGTACTCCCGCTGCGGCAGCACCACCACGGCGCCCTGGGCCTTGTTGGAGTTGTACTCCTGCGGCCCGAGTTCCAGGGTGCGCTTCTGGCCGGCCACGATCACCTCGTAGTCGAGCCAGCCGAGCTGGAGCTTGTTCCAGGCGCCGAGGTCGCCACCGCGCTCGCCGATGCCGCCGTCGTTCTTGGCGCCGAGCCGGCTCTGGGCCATCAGGGTCCAGTGCTCGTTGTTGTTGTCCCCACCGCTGACCACGTTGTAGTCGTCCGGCAGACCGAGGTCGTGGCCGTACTCGTGGTAGAAGACGCTCCGGCCACCGTTCTCCGGCTGGATCGTGTAGTCACCGATCCAGACGCCGGTGTTGCCGATCTGGGTGCCGCCGGCCGGGAAGTTCTCCGGGCCGGTGTTGCCCTGGTCGCTGGCGAAGGCGTACCACCGGTGGCTCCAGATGGCGTCCTCACCCTGGTACGGGTCACCGTCGGCCTCGTCGCCGCCGGCGTGGACGATCTGGAAGTGGTCGATGTAGCCGTCCGGCTCGTTGAAGTCGCCGTCGCCGTCGAAGTCGTACCGGTCCCACTGGTCCATCGCCTTGACGTCCGCGGCGATCTCCGCGTCGGAGCGGCCCTGCGCCTTCTGGTCGGCGACCCACTGGTTGGCGGCGTCGCGGACCAGGGCCCAGGTGTTGGTGCAGACGTTCGAGGCACACGGGTAGCCGCCGGAGCGGCCGTAGCGAGCCTCGTTGTACCGCACCTTCACCCAGTTGGTGACCTCGCCGTCGACGCTGTACCGACCCGAGGACTGGGCCTCGTAGTACTGCTTCAGCGACTCGTCGCCCGGGTTGGTGCCGAAGTACAGCTGCCGGTAGTAGTCGGCGCTGTAGTCCGCCTGCCAGACCGTGGAGTTGTCCACCGCGCGGTTGGGCTGGGGGATCTGGTTGCGGAGCGGACCGTCGAACCGGGTCGGGCCCGGGGTGTCCGGGTCGGTGTCCTGGTCCGGGTAGTTCGGGTGCCGCTCGTCGCCGAACTCCGCGAGGATGACGAAGATCCTGTCGGTCCGCTCGCGGGAGAGTTCGACGTACTGGTCCTTGGTCGGACCCTTGCCGGCCTTGGTGCTCTTGGCTGCCTTGCCCGCCGCGGGACCGGCGGCGGCCCGCTCGCCGACCTTGACGACCGTGCTGCCGTTGATCTTCTGGGCCTTCGCCCTGCCGGACAGGACCTCGCTGAGGCCTTCCTGGCGCAGCGCGCGCCGCTTCTCCTCGAGCGGGTTGGGCAGGTCGTGCTCAGCCTGCGCAGGCTCGGCCACCGACGGAGCGGCGGCCGGCAGCTTCGGCGTCGGCGCGGCGCTGGCGGCCGTGCCTGCCACCAGCCCCGTCGCGGTCAGCGAAAGCCCGAGCAGACCCACTGCGACTTTGCGCACGTGGTACCTCCGGTGTGAGGGAACCGGCCCAACTGGGGGTACGGGCCGGTGGAACGGTCCACTGGTGGGACCAAGGGTGAACATAGACACTGCTGCGACTGGTGGGAAGACGCGTGCGTCGATTTGTTGCAACTTTTTGTTGAGAACGCTTTTCACCGTCACACACCTGCCCGTCACCGAGTCGTTGACCAGCGACGATGCGCGGAGCCGCGATTGCAGAGACATGCATGGATTAATGGGTTGCGCGGAAGGGCCGGGAGCGCTCACGCTCCCGGCCCTTCCCCCATCGAGCTAGATCAGATCATTTTTCGGTCATTCCGGTTCCGCTTTGACCGCGCCCGTTTCAGGGACGCGGCGGGACCACGTACACCTGGGCGTACGAGTTGTCCTTGGCGGCCCGCTTGATGATGATCGAGACGCCGTACTGGACGCCCGCGTCACCCGGGTTGCCGGTGCCGAGCACGATCGCCCCGCCACCCAGCGTCGAACCGTAGTAGTCGGTGGCCGGAGAGCCGTCCGGGTTCACCACCCGGGTCGTGTACTGCTGGTTGCCCCGCGACGGGACGACCACCGAGGCGTCGTTGTCCCGCGCGTACGCGGCGCCGTCACGGATCTCGATGCCCGGGTACCAGCCCTTGGCGTCGGTGAAGCCCTTCACCGGCGCCTGCGGGCCGAACTTCGTGCAGTACTCGCTGTACGGCTCGTCCGCCGCCTCCAGGCACTCCTTGAACGGGTACGTGGGCTTGAGGCCGAACGCGGCGTTGGAGGACTGCGGCCGGCTGGGCAGGTTCTTCAGCACCGACGGGTCCTTCTCGGCCGCGGTGCCCTTGCGGCGCAGCGGGTCGTTGTGCGAGTCGACGATCAGCAGACCGCCCTTGGCGCCGTAGCTGGGCAGCGCGGTCATCTGCGCGGTGACGTGGTTGACGTCGCCGAGCTGGGTGTCCCGGTACCAGACCAGCATGCCCGGCGCGTTGTACGCGATCCGGTCGACCTTCCACGCCTCGTGCGAGTAGACGGTGTCGTAGGTGTACTTCAGGCCGTTGTCGAAGCCGTCGAAGTTACGCCACTCGGCCAGGTAGTAGTGCGACTTGACCTGCGTGCCCGAGTCGATGTACCAACCCGCGCCGCTGGTGTCGGTGAAGGTGCCGCCGGTCTGGGTCCAGCCCGCCGCGCCGCTCTCCACGTCGTCGCTCCAGGTGGTGGCGCCGCCGCCGGTCACCGAGAAGTCGTCGGCGAACCAGCCGCGCTCGACGAACGCCTCGTCGGTGGCGTACCGCAGCCGCACCTGCACGGTCTGCCCGGCGAACGACGACAGGTCGACGTAGTCGTGCCGCCAGCCGCCGGTGCTGCCGCTCAGGCCGTACTTCTTGTTGCCGAAGTCGACCATCCGGCCGTTCGGGTCGGCGTAGCCGTCGTTTGTGGAGACCAGCGCGCCGCCCTCGGCGTACACCTTCTGCTCGTTCCAGGTGGCGCCGCCGTCGGTGGAGACCTCGACGAAGCCGAAGTCCCAGTCCGCCTCGATGACGTAGTTGTTCCACATCCAGAACTTCGCGTCGGCGGCGTTCGGGACGGTCACCGTGCGGCTGAGCTTGACGTCGGCCCAGTTCTGGTCCGCGCCGGAGTACCACATGTTGCCGCCGCTGTGCGGCGTCGCCAGTGAGATCACCTTGTCCGGCAGGTCGATCTTGATGCCGTCCTCGGTGCCGACCGGCGTACGCGACGTCTGCCCGAGCTTGACCAGTTTGGACCGGTCACCCGGCCCGAACGTCTTCGGCTCGGCCCAGCCCAGCACCCACTTGTCCCACAGGCCCATGTGGGTGGGCAGCGCCTGGAAGATCTCGCCGGAGTGCGAGCCGGACGCCATCAGGTCCCAGAAGTCCACGTCCGAGTCGGCGTTGCCGGAGGTGTCGTAGAGGTCCGGCAGGCCCAGGTCGTGGCCGAACTCGTGGGCGAAGACGCCGACGCCGGCGTCCTCCGGCTGCACGATGTAGTTCGACACCTTGAGGTTGGTGCCGGGGATCGTGTAGCCGCCGGCCACCGTCGAGGAGTGCGCCCAGACCGAGTAGATGCCGATGTCGCCGCCGCCACGGGACTTGCCCTGGTTGGCGTGCACCAGCACCAGGTGGTCGATCACGCCGTCCGGCTCGTGGTAGTTGCCGTCGCCGTCGCGGTCGCTCTGGTCCTCGATGTCGTAGTCGGCCCAGGGGAAGTTCGGGTCGGCCGCGGCCAGCGCGTCGATCGCGTCGGTGGCGAGGCGGCCGGCGCCCTGCGGGTTGTCCGGGTGGCCGTTCATCGACTGCTCACGCCCGGCGACCCAGTTGCCGTTCTCGTCCTGGAAACAGCGCGACGCGGCGTACCAGCCCTCCGAGTGCGGCACCGTGATCCACGGGGTGGCCTGCCCGTCCACCGTGTACGCGCCCTTGGACATCTCCAGGTACATGTTGTGCATGGTCCGCCCGGCGAGGCTGATGCCCGGCTTGCCGTCCGGCCCCTTGAGATCCTTGCGGACCCGCTCGGTGATGCCCTTCTTGCTGTAGAGCATCTTGTCGTAGTGGGCCGGCGAGAAGTCCGGCACCCACATCGAGTTGTTGTCCTTGTGCGGCAGCGTGGCCGGGTTCGGGATGGTGTTGTGCCGCGGCCCGTTCTGCACCGTGCCGGGAACGCAGGTGCGGTCCTCGAACACCGTCTTCGGGACCATCACGTCTGTGAAGTCGTCGTTGGCGTTGTCGTTGAACTCGACGAGCAGCGTCAGCAGCTTGGCGGTCTGCGTACTCTTTGCCTGCTTGATCTTGCGAGGGCTCTTGCCGGTCCGGATGGACTTGGCCTCCAGCTTGGCCAGCTCACGGGCCGCGATCGGGTTGCCCCCGGCGTACTTGCGGTCGTAGGCGCGGGCCTCGTCCGCGGGCGAGGTGAAGACGCCGTCACGGCCCTTGATCTCCTTGCCGCCGGTGTCCGGCTGCACCTCGGGCTCGGCGTAGTTGATGTAGTGCTCGTCCGCCCCGATCGTGACCGGTGCGGACCGGGACGGCTGGGCCGCCGCGCTGCCCGTCACGGTCAGCGACGTGGCCGCGAGCGCGATGACGGGCAGCGCGACGAGTAAGCGTCGCCGTGCCCTGTGCTGCGACATGGGGAGCATGCCACTCCGTTCGTAGGGAATGGTGGGGAACCGGCCGTCTCACTGACGCTCGTCGAAATCCGCCGGTGCGGCTGAACGTAACCGACAACAAGCGACATCGACAGTGGTGGAAAAGTGCTCTGGCCGATCAGGTCAGATCGGGTCCCCCGATCGACCGGCGCGGATCCCGGATACGACGAAGGGGGCGGACCGCGCTGCGGTCCGCCCCCTGGTCGGCTGTCGTCAGTCCTCGTCGGACTTGCCGCCACTCATCCCCGACGAGATCAACTCCATCACCGAGGAGTCCTGGAGCGTGGTCACGTCGCCGAGCGACCGGTTCTCCGCCACGTCCCGCAGCAACCGGCGCATGATCTTGCCGGAGCGGGTCTTCGGCAGCTCCGGCACCAGCATGATCTGCCGCGGCTTCGCGATCGGGCCGAGCGTCTTCGCCACGTGGTTGCGCAGCTCGGCGATGAGCTGCTCGCCCGCGTCGCCGGCGGTCTCCGCGGTGCCGCGCGGGATGGCGAACGCGACGATCGCCTGCCCGGTGGTCGGGTCGGTCGCGCCGACCACCGCCGCCTCCGCCACCGACGGGTGGCTGACCAGCGCCGACTCCACCTCCGTGGTGGAGATGTTGTGGCCGGACACCAGCATCACGTCATCCACCCGGCCGAGCAGCCAGATGTGCCCGTCGTCGTCCTTCTTCGCGCCGTCACCGGCGAAGTAGACCCACTCGTCGCCGATGTTGGCGCCCGCGCCGAACCGCGACCAGTACGTCTCCAGGAAGCGGTTGTCGTCGCCCCACACCGTCCGCAGCATCGACGGCCACGGCTCCTTCAGCACCAGGTAACCGCCGCCGCCGTTCGGCACCGACTCACCCTGGTCGTCCACCACGTCGGCGACGATGCCGGGCAGCGGGCCCATCGCCGAGCCGGGCTTCGCCTCGGTCACACCGGGCAGCGGCGAGATCATGATGGCGCCGGTCTCGGTCTGCCACCAGGTGTCCACCACCGGCAGCTCACCGCGGCCGACGTGCTGCCGGTACCAGATCCACGCCTCCGGGTTGATCGGCTCGCCGACGCTGCCGAGCAGACGCAGCGACGACAGGTCGTACCCGGCCGGGATGTCCTCGCCCCACTTCATCATGGTGCGGATCAGCGTCGGCGCCGTGTACAGGATGGTCACCTTGTACTTGTCGACGATCTCCCAGAACCGGCCCTTGTGCGGGGTGTCCGGCGTGCCCTCGTACATGACCTGGGTGGCGCCGTTGGAGAGCGGGCCGTACACGATGTAGGAGTGCCCGGTCACCCAGCCGATGTCGGCCGTGCACCAGTAGACGTCCGACTCCGGCTTCAGGTCGAACACCGCGTGCGTGGTGTACGACGCCTGGGTCAGGTAGCCGCCGGTGGTGTGCAGGATGCCCTTCGGCCGGGCCGTCGTGCCGCTGGTGTAGAGGATGAACAGCGGGTGCTCGGCGTCGAACGGCTGCGCCTCGTGCTCCGGCGCCGCCGTCTCCACCGTCTCGTGCCACCAGTGGTCCCTGCCCGACCAGGCGACCTCCTCACCGGTACGCCGCACCACCAGCACGTGCTCCACCGACGGGCACTTCGCCACCGCCTCGTCCACGGTCGGCTTGAGCGCCGACGGCTTGCCCCGCCGGTACCCGCCGTCCGCGGTGATCACCACCTTGGCGCTGGCGTCCTGGATCCGGTTGGTGAGCGCGTCGGCGGAGAAGCCGCCGAACACCACGCTGTGCGTGGCGCCGATCCGGGCGCAGGCGAGCATCGCCACCGCCGCCTCCGGGATCATCGGCATGTAGATCGCCACCCGGTCACCGGCGGTCACGCCCAGCTCGGTCAGCGCGTTCGCCGCCTGGCAGGTGAGCCGGTGCAGGTCGGCGTAGGTGACGGTGCGGGTGTCGCCCGGCTCGCCCTCCCAGTGGATCGCCACCTTGTCGCCGAGGCCCGCCTCGACGTGCCGGTCCAGGCAGTTGTACGCCACGTTCAGCGTGCCCCCGGTGAACCACTTCGCGAACGGGGCGTTCGACCAGTCGAGCACCTGCTCCCACGGCTGGGCCCAGGCCAGCCGGCCGGCCTGACGCGCCCAGAAGGCCAGCCGGTCACCGGCCGCCTCCTCGTACGCCTCGGCGGTCACGTTGGCGTTCGCGGCGAGTTCAGCCGGCGGCGGGAACTGGCGCGTCTCGTTCAGCAAGTTGGCCAATGCCTCGCTCATGCGGTGACTCCTTCGTCGCGTGACCTGCGTCTCCTACTCCGGGGAAGGTTAGTCCCGCCGTACCCCGGTCGCGACCGCCCGGCCCCGCACCGCGCGCCCAGCGGCCCTCCCCTCGCGCCGAGGTGTAAGGAAGGGCCCCTTGTTAACGCCTCCGGTAGAGGAAGGGACCCTTATTAACAACCCCGGGCATGGGGGGAGCCCGGCGGTCGCTAGCGTGACGGGGTGACCACCGATCCGCTCGCCCCGCTGCTCGCGCTCGCCGACGTCGCCCCCGCCGTCGAGCAGGCCCGCGAGCGGGTCGACCTGGCCCACCGGCACCGTGCGCTGCGCCGCCAGGGCGGCCAGGTCGCCGCCGAGGTCAGCCTCCGCTCCGCCGTGGCCAGCGCCGCGCTGGAGGGCCGCGTCCACGACCGCGAGGAGGTACGCGCCGGCACCGTCACCGACCCGGTGATGCAGGGCGCGCTACGGGTGGCCGGAGCGCTGCCCGGGCTCAGCGACCTCTGGCCCAAGGCGCCCCGGCAGGTGCTGGCCCGGCTGCACGTGCTCGCCGCCCGCGACGTGGTGACCGAGGAGGAGTTGGGCCGGCCGGTCGCCGACCCGGTGGTCGCGGCCCGCCTCGACGGCCTGGCCGCCCTGGTCGCCGGCGGCACCAAGGTGCCACCGCTGGTGCTGGCCGCCGTCGTACACGGCGAGCTGCTGAACCTGCGCCCGTTCCCCGGCCCGTCCGGGGTGGTGGCCCGCGCCGCCGCCCGGCTGGTGCTGATCTCCACCGGGTTCGACCCCCGTGGGCTGGTCGCTGTCGACGTCGGTCACCGCGAGCGCGAACCGGAGTACGTGGGCGCGGCCGGCGCGTTCGCCACCGGCACGCCCGACGGCCTGCGCTCCTGGCTGCGGCACTACATGACGGCTGTCGAGGTCGGCGCCGACCAGATCACGCTCATCGGCGACGAGATCCTCGCCGCGTCCTGAGGTCGCGGGTGTCAGGCGGTCGGCGCGGCGGCGCGGGTGCGGCGGTGCCGGCCGTACCAGGCGATGCCGATGGCCACGCCGACTCCGACACCGAGCGCCGCGGCCGCGACCGGCACGGCCGGCCGCTCACGCAGGCGGCGGCCCAGCGGAATCGGGTGCCGGAACTCCAGCACCGGCCACGAGTTCTCCACCGCCAGCTTGCGCAGCGCCCGGTCCGGGTTGACCACCGTCGGGTGCCCCACGCACTCCAGCAGCGGCCGATCCGAGTACGAGTCGGAGTACGCGTACGAGTCGCTGAGGTCGTAGTCGCGTTCCAGAGCCAGCTCGCTGACCGCCTCGACCTTGCTCGGACCGGCGGCGTAGAACTCGACCTCACCGCTGTAGCGGCCGTCCACCACACCCATCCGGGTGGCGATCACGTCGGTGATCCCGAGCAGCTCACCGATCGGCCGGACCATCTCGTCACCCGACGCGGAAACCAGCACCACGTCCCGGCCGGCGGCCTGGTGCTCCTCGATGAGGGCGGCCGCCTCGGCGTACACATAGGGGTTGATCAGTTCGTGCAGCGTCTCCGCGACGATCTGGCGGACCTGTTCCACCGGCCAGCCCTTGCAGAGGGTGGCCAGGTAGTCCCGCGTGCGGGCCATGGTCTGCTCGTCGGTGCCGCCCAGCCGGAACATCAACTGCGCGTACGCCGACTTGACCACGTCACGCCGAGTGATCAGCCCGTCCCGGTAGAACGGCCGACCGAATGCCAGTGCGCTTGACTTGGCGATGACGGTCTTGTCGAGATCGAAGAAAGCGGCGCTGCGGCCCACGGCGCGAAAGTCTAGCCCGACAGCGGCGCGGAGGCGTCCGCCCAGGGTCATGGAAGTGGATGAGCACCCGCAGGAGTGACGGCGGTCACATCTGATGTGCAAGAAATTAGCTTTGCGTGGACTGAACACCACTCGACGTATAAGGGTCGGCTGCGGCATGCTTGTCCTCGCGACGGGAGTTCACATTCCCGACGCCGCAGGCCTCGGCGGTTGCACCCCCCGTAACCGCTGAGTCGGTTCGGCTCGACCCCCCCGGAGCCGAACCACAAGACGACCCCCGTCTCCCCCCGACGGGGGTCGTCCCTTTGCGCCGTGAGCGTTCCGCCGCAGGTCACAGCCCCTCCCCGTCGCCTACGGGTGGCGTCCCCGGCATCGGGCGGGCTGAAACCGTACGGCTTCCCGCGATGCCCGGACTCCGGCCTGGTTGCAGATCGGTCTCAAGGCCCTGTCGCAGAACCAGCAGGCCGACATGATCGTCCGAGGTGGCTTTCTGCGGTACGGGGAGGAACGGCGTGGGCGCGAAGACGGCACTGCTGGCGTTTACTGACGGCGACATTCGTCCGGCGCTGCGTGGCGCCGGGCGATCGGCGCGAGCCGAAGTCGAGGCGTTGATACGTCGAGTCCACCCCGGCCACGTCGTCGAACCAGCCGACGACGACACCCTGCTCGACGGCGTCTACCCGCCGGACGGTGTCACGTACGCCACCGTGCTGGCCGGGGCGGAGCTGTACTGCGACCGACGGGTCATGCTCGACCGCCCGTCCGAGCTGCCGGAGCACCTTCGCCTGGCCGGAGCAGGCCGGCGAATCATCATGCACGGGATGCACTCTGCCGTGGACTGGCTCGGCTTCGCGGAGTGGGAGGACGGCGTACTGGTCAGATCGCTGAGCCTGTCGCCCGGCGGCAGCATCCAGGAGAACATCGGCGAGCCGTACGACTTCGAGCTGCCGTACTGGGCCGGTGAGCATCGCGTCGAGCCGGGCCCGTACCCGTTGCCGTTTCATCCCCTCGACCTCGGCGAGGAAGCGTTGCGTGCGCTGTTCGGCTTCGTCGTCGAGGGCCGTCCGTCCCCCGACGACATCGACCCCGACGATGTTCATCTGCACGGCTTCCGCGTGAGCGACCCGTCCGGCGAGGAACAGGCCGCCCGTCAGGCCGCATATGCGGAGGCACTGCGAGCCATGGGACCGCCGCGGAGGTACCGCATGGGACCGGACGGAACGATGCACGAGATCAGCTCCTGACCCGCCGACGGGCGGACCAGCAGGCGCGTGCCCGGTCAGGTGGGGCCGAGCGCCGTGAGGAGTTGCGTGAACCTGGGCGCCACCAGCCGCCAGGAGCATCGGGTGGGGTCGGTCCAGAAGTCACTGGCGACGACCCTCGGGTCGGCGACGTCGGTGCGGTAGTCGAGCGCGAGGGCTACATCGTCTCCAGGGTCCCGGTTGACCGCGATGAACACCGCGCGATCGGCATCGAGCCACGGCAGGGCGACCGGACGATTCATGCGGCTGCCGCGGGTCACTCGAAACAGCTGCGACAACGGGGCGTCGTCGGCGAAGAGGTCCAGGGCATTGTTCTCGAACCGCATTCCGTCAAGACTGGTGGGGAACATCAGTGGGTATTCGAACCACGGCATGACGCTCCGGAGCACGTGGTCTCCGGGGTGCCGCCAACGGTCCTGTTCCAGCAAGGTGGCCAGCGTGGTGGGCAGGGGGAGACCTCGGACCGTCCAATCCTGTGGACGAGGGCTCTTGTGCACGTCACCTCGCAACGTCAGATGTCGGCAGGGCGGCCAGAGTAGCTGTTCACGGCGCGTAGGCGGGGTCGGCGACGGCCTCGGCGATGCGGGTGAGCCAATGCAGGTCGTTGGCCCGGGACTCCGGACTGGCCCCGGGCCTCAGGATGCTGCGAAGGAACTCGGCGGCATCGTCGAGGTGTCGCTCGCCGCGGTAGTAACTCAGCAACCTCTGATCCGGCTCGACCGGGCCGTAGCCCCGCCGGAAGAGCTCGGCCCGGCGCGCGTCGGCCGGGTGGTCGCCGAAGTCCCGGCTGTAGACGAACATCAGGTCCCGCTCGCGCGGCGCGAGCATCGGCGCGTCCCAGTCCACGACGTGTAGCGGACCGTCGCCGTCGGCGATCAGGTTGCCCGGGTGGATGTCGGCGTGGGCGATGACGTGCCGAGCGCGCGTGACACCGGACGCAAGCTCATCCACCGTGTCCGCCAATCGGTGCAGCGCGGTGCCGTACCGCTTCCAGAACGCGCCGAGGGCGTCGCTCGCCGCGGCCTGATCGCCGAGCGTTCGCAGCCGGTCGCCCGCGGTCGACCGGTAGGTCTCCACCGGCAGGACGGCGGCGAGTTCGGCGCTCGGCGTGACCTGGTGCAGCCGGCCCAGGAACTCGCCGTACCCGATCCACTGGCGGTCGGTTAGACCGCGAGCCCACAGACTGCCGCCCTCATGGAACGGGTAGAGCAGCAGCCGGTAGCCCTCGAAGCCGTGTACGGCGCCGCCGTCCGGCAGGTCGATCGGCGCGACGACCTGCCGGAGGCCTCGCGCGCGGAGGAATCCTGGCAGCGCGACGGCGGCCCCTGTGAACTCGCCGCGGCGCAGCTTCAGGAAGTACCGCGCACCGCCGGTCGTGTCCACCCGGTACGCCCAGGCGTTCCCGTCGAGCCCCACCGGCAGGAACACGAGGTCGGCGACGCTCAGGGCCCAGGCGGCGGCCACCTCGGCGGCCAGCAGCGGCTCGTCGACGCCAGGTCTGTCGATCACGGCCGGAGCGTCGCAGCCGGGGTCCCGGCCGGCAAGCGAGTTGCGGTCGGGTCAGCGAATCACCGCGCGCGAGGTGTGCCTGGCCGGCTCGAAACACACCAGCGCTCCGCCGCGCTCGTCGGTGACCACCCAGGGATGACCGACGTACGTCTGCTGCCGGTAGGAATGCCCAGGCTCGAGCAGCGCGTACCGCTGGCGCCGGCCCTCGTAGTTGAGCCAGTAGACGGCGACGCGCTCCCGCCGGGTGTTGACGAAGTCGATGAACGTCTCCGGTCCGCCACCGTGTGAACGCAGCCTCCGTTCGTGTGTCGGCGACAGCGGTCTGAGCTCGTCGGGCCCGGCGACAGGCGGTTTCGAAGACCTGGAACGGGAGGGCTTCGGCGACGCCGGCTGACTGGTCGGAGCGGCGACCCGGCTCGGAGCGGCCGCCCGGCTCGGCTCGGCCGTCCGGGTGGGCAGGACGGAGCGGCTGGAGAGCGACACCGGCGGCGGCGACCAGGACGCCTCCGGTGGTTCCGCGGCCCCCTTGGACAGCGCCGGGGATGCCAGGATCGCCTGCCCCTCGATCGGCGGTGGAAGGTCGGGGCGGCGGGGCGTCGCGAAGGCGCTGACGATGCTGGCGAGCACCACTACCACGAGCCCGACCGCGATCGCGGCGAGCGCTGCCGGTGACGGATCGCGCAGCCAGGCCTCGCCGCCGGTCGGTCCGTCAGGCAGCGCGTGGCGCGGAGGTGGGGGAATCGCGAGGGGATGCGATGAATCGGTCATGGCCTCGAATCCGCAAAGCCGGTGCCGTCCATGGAGCGGCGAGGGGTCCCCGATTATCCGTTACTGATCATCCCCGTAGTCAATGGCTGACCGTGCGTTCGCTGCTCAACCCTCGCGCCACATAGCAGATCCACTCCTCCGCCGAGGTCTGTCCACATCGCATTCCGCCGTCCACAGGGGAGTCCGCATCTCCCGCATTCGGCTCATCGGCCGGGCAGGCTGCCGGGCACGTCCGAGTCCGACCGAGGGAGACAGCCATGCCGCCCCGCACTCCGCTCCCGCCGTACCGTCGCCTGCCTCTGCTCGTCACCTCCGACGGCGACCTTCTCGACGAGCTGTTGCGACTCGCGGCCGCCGGTGGCACCGAGGTCGAACTGGCCGCCGACCCGGCGGCCGCCCGGGCCCGCTGGGCGCCGGCGCCGCTGGTCCTCATCGGCGCCGACCAGGCGGCGGCCTGCCTGCGGGCACGCCTTCCCCGCCGCGCCCGCACGGTCCTGGTCGGTCGCTCCGGAGAACTCGATCCGGGTACGGAGTTGGCCGAGCTGATCGGCGCGGAGCACGTCGCGACACTGCCGGCGGCCGAGCCCTGGCTGATCGACCGGTTCGCCGAATGCGGGGCCGGCCCGGCGGGTCCGCCGTCGGGGCGGGTGGTGGCGGTGCTCGGCGGGCGGGGCGGCGCCGGGGCCAGCGTGCTCGCCGGCGGGCTCGCCGTCACCGCGGCCCGGTCACGCCTGCGCACGCTGCTTGTGGACGCCGACCCGCTCGGCGGAGGCCTCGATCTCGTACTCGGGTGGGAGCAGCTCGACGGGTTGCGCTGGCCTGAGCTGGCCGGCACGGACGGGCGCGTCGACCCGCCGTCGCTGGTCCGCGCGCTGCCCAGTCGAGGCGACCTGGTGGTGCTCTCCTGGGATCGCGGGGACCTGCGGCACCTGCCGGCCGAGGCGATGGCCGCCACTGTCGACGCCGGCCGTCGCGGGCGGGACCTGGTCGTGCTCGACCTGCCCCGGCACCTCGACGACGCGGCGGTGATCGCGCTCCAGGCCGCCGACCGCGCGCTGCTCGTCGTACCGGCCGAGCTGCGGGCGGCAGCCGCGGCGGCCCGGGTCGCCGCCCTCGCCGCGCCACACTGCGTCGACCTGTCGGTGATCGTGCGCGGCCCGGCGCCCGGCCGGCTCCGCGCGGCCGAGGTGTCCCGGGCGCTGGGCCTGCCGCTCGCCGGCACGCTGCGGCCCGAGCCGGGGCTGTGCCGAGGACTGGAGCGGGGCGAGGCGCCGGGCGCGAGCGGCAAGGGCCCACTCGCCGTCCTGTGTCAGCGGCTCGTGGACGAGCTGGTCGGGTCGTCGGCGGCGGGTGCGGCATGACCGGGCCGGCCGACCCCGGGGAGCTGGCCGTCCGGGTCCGGCACCGGTTCGCCGCCGAGGCGACGCCGGTCACCCCGGCGGCGATCGTCTCGGCCGTACGCGCCGAACCGGCGAGGGACGGGTGCTGGACTCCATCGGCCTGCTGCTGCCCGACGGCCCCGACCGCGTGGTGACAGTGGTTCCGGCCTGGGTACGAGGACGGGGTCCCGGTCCGGCGGCCCGTGCGCTCGGCGCCCTGCTGCGGCAGCGGGGTGTGCCGGTGCCGCCGGTCCTCCGGGTGCCCGGGGCGGAACCGTCGTGACCGCGCAGCTCGGGCTGGTGGCGCTGCTTCTCGCGGTCGCGGCAGCGGCCGTCGCCTGGCCGGTACGCGCAGGTCGCGCCCGGCGACTGGCGGTTCTGGGCGGCGGCCCGGCCCAGCGGGCAGGCGGTTCGGGCCGTCCGCTCGACGCCGGGCCGCAGTCGTCCGGCCAGCCACCGGGCCGCGCTCGGGAACCACGTCGGCCCGGAGCCGGGCACCCGGCACATCAGTGGATCAAGCCCGGCCCTGCCGCAGACCGGGCAGGGCAGTGGACCGGCGTCGGGCCTGCTCGCGAGCCGGCGCAACGGGCAGGGGAGTGGGCCGGCCTCGGGCCTGCGTCCGCGCTGGCGCATCGGGCACGGCGGTGGGTCGGCCTCGGCCCGGGGACGCTCGCGGCGGACGGCGACCGGGCCGCCGGTCCGCCGGTCCTGTTCACGCCTCGACGCGCGCTACCCGTGGCGGCGCTGCTCGGCGCCGTGTCCGGGGCGCTGCTCGGCGGTCCGGTGGCGGCCCTGGCGCTGGCCACCTACGGCGTCCTCGCGGCCCGGGCGGTGCTGCGTCGGCGTACCCGAAGGGCGGCCGCGCTCGCGCACCGCCGCGACCTCGACCGGCTCGCCGCCGTCGCCGCCGACCTGCGGGCCGGGCTGCCGGCCGACCTGGACGACGGGCCGGGCCGGGTCGCGCGCCTGGCCCGGGCCGCCGGGACGCTGGCTGACCGCACCGGAGCGCCCCTGGCCGACCTGCTGGAACGGATCGAGGCCGACGCCCGCGCCGCCGACCGGGGGCTCGCCGCTGCCGCCGCCCAGGCCGCCGGGGCCCGGGCGACCGCCTGGCTGCTCGCCGCGCTGCCCCTGGGCGGGATCGGCCTGGGCTACGGCATCGGGGTGGACCCGGTGGCGGTGCTCCTGCACACGCCGGTAGGTGGCGGCAGCGCGCTGGCGGCCGTCGCGTTGCAGGTCGGCGGGCTGCTCTGGGCGGAGCGGCTCGGCGTCACACCCGGGCGGGCCTCTTGATGTCCCGCCAGATGCTGGCCGCCGTGTGCCTCGGTGGCGCCGCGTCGCTCCTGCTCGTCGCCGTTCCGGCGGCCCGCCCGGCCCGGCGGTTGCGCCGGCTCGCCCCGGCGCCCCGGCGGCCCCGCCCGGCGTGGTGGCCGGATCGGGTACGGCTGGGCGCGGCGCTGGCCGGGCTGGCCGTGCCGGTGGTGGTCGGCGGCTGGACCGGTCTGTTCCTCGGGCTGCTGGCCGGTGTCGCCGCCGATCGCCTGCTCCGGCGGATCGAGCCGCGCGCCGTCCGGGAGCGACGGCTGCGGGAGACGGCCGATCTGCCGCTGGCCGCGGACCTGCTGGCCGCCGCGCTGCGGGCGGGCGCGCCGGTCGACCGTTCGGCGCTGGCGGTCGCCGAGGCGCTCGGCGGTCCGCTCGCTGACCGGCTCGGCCGGGTGGGCCGCACGCTGGGCCTGGGCGGTACGGCAACCGAGGCATGGGCGCACCTGAGCTGCGTGGCCGGGGCCGAACCCGTGGTCGCGGCGGCGGTCCGGTCGTCGAACAGCGGTGCCGCGTTGGCTCGCGCGCTGACCCGGCTCGCCGACGACCTCCGCGCCGAACGGTCGACCGCCGCGGAGGCGGCCGCCCGGCGCGCGGGCGTGCTCATCGTGCTGCCGCTCGGGCTCTGCTTCCTGCCCGCCTTCATTCTCGCCGGTCTGGTGCCGGTGATCGTCGCTGTTCTCGGCGACGTGCTGTGAACCATCGAGAAGGGACTACGACATGCGCAAACTCCTCACCCGCCTGCGGGGTGACGCCGGCATGAACACCGCCGAGTACGCCGTGGGCACGCTCGCCGCGGTCGCCTTCGCCGGCATCCTGTTGAAGGTGCTGACCTCCGGCAACGTGCAGTCCGCGCTGACCGCCGTCATCGACCGGGCCCTGAAGTGATCCGGCGCCGGTGGGCCGACCGCTGGTTTCCCACTCCGGCGCACCCGCTGGGCGTCCCGGCCGAAGCGGGCCCGATCCGCGGCGCTGCCGGCATCCGGGCCGGGGCGGTCGGGCGTGCCCTCGTCCGCCTGCTCCGCCGGGGACGTTCGTGGGCAGCGTGCGAGCGGGGCTCCTTCACCGCCGAACTGGCGGCCGGCCTGCCGGCGCTCATGCTGCTGCTCGTCGCGGGGCTGACGGCGGTGAACGCGGTCGGTACCCGGGTCGGCTGCGTCGACGCAGCCCGGGAGGCGGCGCTCGCTGCGGCCCGGGGCGAGTCCGGCGAGGTCGCCGGCCAGCGGTACGCGCCCGACGGCGCCGAGGTGTCGGTGACTGTGGCAGGCGACCGGGTCACGGCGACGGTTCGGGCGCCGGTCCGGACGTTCGGCGCGCTGCTGCCGCGACTGAGCGTGTCGGGGCAGGCGGCGGCGGCTGTGGAACCCGGCGCGCCGGGGCCGGTGCCGTGACGGCCGTCCGGGCGTCGCGCCGAACCGCCGCCGAGCGGGGCGGAGCCACTGTGTGCCTGCTCGCGATCGGGCTGGTGTTCGTGCTGGTCGGGATGTTCGGCGCGGCGCTCGGGGCCGCCCGCTGTGCTCGGCACCAGGCCCGCAACGCGGCGGACTTCGGGGCGCTCGCCGGTGCCGGGCGGGTGCTCGACGGCGTCGAGGGCGCGTGCGCTCGCGCGGCCGAGCTGGTGGCGGCCAACGGCGGCCGGATGACCGGCTGCCGGATCGACGGGCTCGATCTGATCGTCACGGCGCGGGTACGTGTCGAGCCGCTGCCCGGGCTGACCCGGGACGCCACCGCGACGTCCCGGGCCGGGCCGGCCCGGGACACCGACGGTTGAGGCGGCCGAGCCGGGGGCGTCGATCGCTGGCGCTCCCGGCTCGGCCGGCGGGTGGTGGAAAAGGTGGCGCGGGGTCAGCGGGACTGGAGCGCGTCCAACCCGACGGCCATCGCGATGACCAGGCGCCGGTCGATCTGCGGGTGGTGGATGTCGACGACGTACCGGTCGCGCAGGCCCCACTTCTTGTCGACCGAGAACACCGGCTGGCCACCGGCCACGAAGTCGAAGTGGTACGGCAGCCAGGAGAGCGAGTCGACGAACCGGCGCAGCAGCGCGACCGGCAGGCTGCGCTCCTGCCCGGTGGCCGGCGGCAGCCCGGGCTGCTCGACGTGCCACGTCGAGCGCAGCAGCGACTGCGCGAAGTCCTTGCGGAACAGCCCGATCGGGTTGCCGGCGTGGTCGGTCACGTCGTATGTGGCGCCGAGGTCGAGCCGCTGCCGGGCCTTGAACCCGAGAAGGGGGTACTGCTTGGAGTCGTCGGTGTAGATGGTCACCTGCTCCTTGAAGGCGAGCCGCTTCTGCTGCGCGAACGCGAGCAGCCCGGCCTCGGAGCCGTCGGGTGCCGCGGCGTGCACCTCGTACTGGTTGACCATCATCCGGATCCGCTGTCGGACGATGAACCGGTTATGGGCCTGCAGGTTGTCGAGCGACATCAGATCTCCTTCGAGGGGTCGCCGGAGTCTCGCACAGCAGGCCCGCCGCCGCTTGCCCCCGCTCGCGCCAGGATCACCGCTCGCGAGGGCCTCCGGCTTCCGGGCACCCACCCACCCCACAAGGCGAACGACGACGAAAGGTCAACGACCGCCGTCGACCGTGGCCTTCATCGCCCAACTGTTCAGCACCTGGTGAATGCCGCGCAGGCGCTCGTTGATCTGCTCCAGCCGCTCCGCCTGGGCGAGCGTGGCCAGCGCGGTGCCCAGCGCGATCTGCTGGTCGGGGGTTAGGTTTTCCTGGTCGATGGTGTAGAGCAACTCGACGGTCTCGGCGATCGTGTCGGCCACGGCGGCACCTCCGGCGGGACGGGTCTGGGGTCACCTGCGCTACCGGAAATGATGCATGGAAGCGCTCCCATACATCAATGCCCCGAGGGCCCTGCCCTCATGCACCCGTCCCACCAACCAGACCCCCGGGGCCACGGCCCACCTTGATCGACACCAGTTCGGCGAAGTGTCGGGGTCCAGCACCCGCCGATACAGCAACCTCCCCGAACTGGCGGGAGGCCCCACCCGACGGGCGCGGACCAGGTCAGGCGGGTGGGCCACCGGCCGTCTGAGCTGGGCGGGCCACCCGGTCGCCCTGCCGGGGCAACACCTCGCCGCTCCCCGGGCCGCCCGCGTCCGGGCCGGCACCCGCCTCCGGGCCGTCCGCCTCCGGGCCAGAGGTGGGCGGGTCCGGGTCGGCACCCGCGTCCGGGCCGCCGACCGTGGCGAGATTCACCAGCACCACGTCGAGGACCTTCACCGCCTCTGCCTTCGCCAGCGGATTGTTGCCGTTTCCGCACTTCGGGGACTGGACGCACGACGGGCACCCGGTCTCGCACCCGCACTCGGCGATCGCGTCCCGGGTGGCGCGCAGCCAGGCGGCGGCGGTGCCGTACGCCCGCTCGGCGAAACCCGCCCCGCCGGGATGCCCGTCGTAGACGAAGACCGTGGGCGCCTCGGTGTCCGGGTGCAGGGCGGTGGACAGCCCACCGATGTCCCAGCGATCGCAGGTCGCCATCAGCGGCAGCAGGCCGATGGCGGCGTGCTCGGCGGCGTGCAGCGCGCCCGGCACGTCGGCCGCATCGACACCGGCGGCGGTCAGCGACTCGGGGGAGAGCGTGAACCACACCGCGACGGTGCGCAGCTCCCGGGCCGGCAGGTCGAGCGGGCGGGTGTCGATCACCTCGCCGGTGACGATGCGCCGCCGCTGGTACGACACCACCTGGCTGGTCACGTCCACCTCGCCGAGGAAGAGCCCGACCGGGCCGGCGTCCACGTACGAGCGGACCGACACCACCGACAGCGAGGTCACGACGCGCGCGTGGGTGGACCAGTCCGGCTCCTCGGCGTGCACCAGCGCGCACCCGTCGGCCAGGTCGAGTGAGTCGACCACGTACGAGACGCCCTGGTGCAGGTAGACCGCGCCGGTGTGCAGCAGGAAGTGCGACGATCCGCCGTCGACGGTGCCGAGCAGCCGGCCGGTGGACTCCTCCACCACGCAGACCGGGGCGCCGCCCTCGCCGCGCAGGTCGACCTCGGGGCGTTCCCGGTGCCGCCAGTACCAGCCGGTGGGCCGCTGCCGCAGCGCCCCCGCCTCGACCAGCGAGTCCACCGCTTCCTTCGCGCCCTCACCGAACAGGTCAAGGTCGGCGGGGGTGAGCGGGGACTCGTGGGCAGCGCAGGCGAGCTGCGGCGCGAGGACGTACGGGTTGGCCGGGTCGAGCACCGTCGCCTCGACCGGCCGCCCGAACAGCGCCTCCGGGTGGTGCACCAGGTAGGTGTCGAGCGGGTCGTCCCGGGCCACCAGCACGGCGAGCGCCTCGTCGCCGGAACGCCCGGCCCGCCCGGCCTGCTGCCACAGCGACGCGCGGGTGCCGGGCCAGCCGCAGATCAGCACCGCGTCCAGCCCGACCAGGTCGACGCCGAGTTCGAGCGCGTTCGTGGAGGCGAGCCCGAGCAGGTCGCCGTGCAGCAGCGCCCGTTCCAGCTCGCGGCGTTCCTCGCGCAGGTAGCCGGCCCGGTAGGCGGCCACCCGCTCGCCGAGGCCGGGGACCGCCTCGTCCAGCGACCGCCGGGCGTTCGCGGCGACCACCTCGGCGCCCCGGCGGGACCGCACGAACGCGAGCGTGCGTACCCCCTCGACCACGCTGTCGGCGAGCAGGTCGCCGGTCTCCCGCAGCGCGGAGCGCCGGACCTGGACGAGGTCGGCGTCGGGAGCCGAGTCGGAGGGCGGCAGCAGCGGCGGCTCCCAGAGCGCGAACGTCACGCCGCCGCGCGGCGACGTGTCCTCGGTGACGGCGGTGACTGCTAGACCGGTGAGCCGCCCGGCCGCCGTCGCCGGGTCACCCGACGTGGCCGAGGCCAGCAGAAACACGGGAGTACGCCCGAAGCGCGCGCACTGCCGCCGCAACCGCCGCAGTACGTGCGCGACGTGTGAGCCGAAGACGCCCCGGTAGGTGTGGCACTCGTCGACCACCACGTACGCGAGGCGGCGCAGGAACCCGGACCAGTGGGCGTGACCGGGCAGGATGCCGTGGTGCAGCATGTCCGGGTTGGTCAGCACGAACCGGGAGTGCCGCCGGATCCACTCCCGCTCGGCGCGCGGCGTGTCCCCGTCGTAGGTGGCGGGGCGTACCCCGTCGAGGTCGAGACCGGCGACGGCGCGGAGCTGGTCGGCGGCGAGCGCCTTGGTCGGCGCCAGGTAGAGCACAGTGGCGCGCGGGTCGGCGAGCAGCGTGCTCAGCGCGGGCAGCTGGTACGCCAGGGACTTGCCGGACGCCGTGCCGGTGGCCACCACGACGTGCCTGCCGGCGTACGCCAGCTCGGCGGCCTCGGCCTGGTGCCGCCACGGGGCGGTGACGCCGCGCCGCGCGAACGCCGCCCGCAGTTCCTCCGGCGCCCAGCCGGGCCACCCGACCGGCTCGCCGGTTCGGGCCGGGACGCGCTCGACGTGGGTGACCGGGTCGGTGGAGTGCCGCAGCCGCAGCCGGCGCAGCAGCTCACCCGGAGCACGCCGCGGGCCGGGGCTGTGGTCGGTCACGTCCTGCACTCTCGCACTGGTGTTCGGAATTGGGAACCGCAGGGTGGGGGTAAGGGAGGGGCGTGGCCGGTGATCCGAGAGGGCCGCACGGGGGATGGTTAGATGCCCTGGAGAGTTTACCGAGGAGGGGCCGATGGAGCTGTCGCTGGCGACCCGCGCCGTGGGGGAGCACACGGTGCTCGAGGTCGGTGGTGAGGTGGACGTCTACACCGCCCCCCGCCTGCGGGAACGGCTTCTTGAGCTGATCGACGGCGGGGCCCGCCACGTGGTGGTCGACCTGGGCCGGGTGGACTTCCTCGACTCGACCGGACTGGGCGTGCTGGTCGGCGCGCTCAAGCGGCTGCGCTCGGCCGGCGGCTCGTTCGCCCTGGTCTGCGACAAGGAGCCGCTGCTCAAGATTTTCCGGATCACCGCCCTGGACCAGGTCTTCCCGCTGCATCCGACGGTCGACGCGGCCATCGCCGCCGACTCCACCGGCGCGTGATGGCCACCGTCAAGCTTTCCTTCTCTCCGGCCCCGGTGCACGTGCGTACCGCACGCCTGGTCGGCGTCGCGGTGGCCCGGCGGGCCGGCGTACGCGAGGACCTGCTGGACGAGGTGCGCCTGGCCATCGGTGAGGCGTGCACGCGGGCGGTCGCGCTGCACCGGCAGTACGGCCTGGCGGATCCGGTGTACGTGGAAATGTCCGACACCGGTGGCTACACGGTCCGGGTGGTGGACCGGGCGCCGATCGAGGCGGGCCTCGGCCTGGCCGCGCTCGGGCCGGACGAGCTGGCCAAGGAGTCGCTGAGCGAGGACGCGCTCACCACCGGGGTGGGCTTCGCGCTGCTCGCCGGTTTCGTGGAGGACCTCCAGGTCCGCCCGGTCGACGAGGGCGTCGGCACCGAGGTCCGGATGACCTGGCCGGCCGGACGCGCCTGACCCTTCCGTTCACGTAGGCCGCGTTCCCCGCACGGGGAGCGCGGCCTCGTCGTGTTGACCGGGCCATATATCAGATTTCTTCGTATAACACAGTTACGAAGATCATCGAGACACGGTGCCCCCTGCCTGTGACCCTCGCCACGCCGGAGGGCTACAGTACCCGGGTTGTCAGCAAGTGATCCCGTCCCGTAGCCAGCGGGAACGGTCCGCCGGAGTGGGTTGGCGCGCGCTTGCGAGTCCGCATCCAGGCGTCGGCCCGTGCGTCTCCACCGGCCGGCGCGAGTTGTTCGGTACAGGAGGACATAGATGTCCGGGACCTTGGCCGCTGACGGCGGCGCACTGTCCCTTACCGGAGCCAACGTGACGTACGTCGTCATCGCCGCGGTCATCGCGCTGGTGGCGCTCGTCTTCGCGGCCGCCCTCACCAGGGCGGTCCTGGCGGCCGGTAAGGGAACCACAAACATGCAGGAGATCTCCGGCGCGGTGCAGGAGGGCGCGTCGGCGTACCTGCTGCGGCAGTTCCGCACGCTGGCGATCTTCGTCGTGATCGCCGTCGTGCTGCTGTTCCTGCTGCCGGTGCACGACACCGACGGCAACGAAACGCTGGTGAAGCTCGGCCGCTCGGCGTTCTTCGTGGTGGGTGCGCTGTTCAGCGCGTTCATCGGCGGCGCCGGCATGTGGCTGGCCACCCGCGCCAACCTGCGGGTGGCAGCGGCCGCGCGGGAGCGCGAAGGCGGACGCGAAGGCGCCATGAAGATCGCCTTCCGCACCGGCGGCGTGGTCGGCTTCCTCACCGTCGGCCTCGGTCTGTTCGGCGCGGCGCTCGTCGTGCTGATCTACCGGGGTGACGCCCCGACCGTGCTGGAGGGCTTCGGTTTCGGCGCCGCGCTGCTCGCCATGTTCATGCGGGTCGGCGGCGGCATCTTCACCAAGGCCGCCGACGTCGGCGCCGACCTGGTCGGCAAGGTCGAGCAGGGCATCCCGGAGGACGACCCGCGCAACGCCGCCACCATCGCCGACAACGTGGGCGACAACGTCGGCGACTGCGCCGGCATGGCCGCCGACCTGTTCGAGTCGTACGCGGTCACGCTCGTCGCGGCGCTGATCCTCGGCCGGGCCGCGTTCGGTGAGACCGGCCTGGTCTTCCCGCTGATCATCTCCACCATCGGCGTGCTCGTCGCGATCGTCGGCGTCTTCATCACCCGGCTGCGCGCCAGCGACCGCAACGGCCTGACCGCCATCAACCGGGCCTTCTACCTCTCCGCGCTCATCGCCGCGGTGCTCGTCGCGATCGCCGCGTTCGCGTACCTGCCGGCCACGTTCGCCGAGCTGGAGGGCGGGCTGACCGACGTCGACCGCAACCCGCGGCTGGTGGCCATCGGCGCGGTCGTGATCGGTATCGTGCTGGCCGCCGCGATCCAGGCGCTGACCGGCTACTTCACCGAGACCAACAGGCGCCCGGTGCAGGACATCGGCAAGAGCTCGCAGACCGGCCCGGCCACCGTCATCCTCGCCGGCATCAGCGTCGGCCTGGAGTCGGCCGTCTACTCGGCGCTGCTGATCGGCGCCGGCGTGTTCGGCGCGTTCCTGCTCGGCGGCAGCTCGATCACGCTGTCCCTGTTCGCCGTCGCGCTGGCCGGCACCGGCCTGCTCACCACCGTCGGCGTCATCGTCGCCATGGACACGTTCGGCCCGATCTCCGACAACGCGCAGGGCGTGGCCGAGATGTCCGGCGACATCGACGAGCACGGCGCGCGGACGCTCACCGAGCTGGACGCCGTCGGCAACACCACCAAGGCGATCACCAAGGGCATCGCGATCGCCACCGCCGTGCTGGCCGCCACCGCGCTGTTCGGCTCGTACACCGACACGCTGCGCTCCTCGTACGAGGACGCGGGCGTCAGCGACGTCGGCAACGAGATCCTCAACTCGCTCAACGTCGCCAACCCCCGCAACCTGGTCGGCCTCATCATCGGCGCCGCGGTGGTCTTCCTCTTCTCCGGCCTGGCCATCAACGCGGTGTCCCGCTCGGCCGGCGCCGTGGTGATGGAGGTGCGCCGCCAGTTCCGTGAGCTGCCCGGCATCATGGACCGCACCCAGCGGCCCGAGTACGGCAAGGTCGTGGACATCTGCACCCGGGACGCCCAGCGCGAGCTGCTGACCCCCGGCCTGCTGGCCATCCTGGCCCCGATCGCTGTCGGCTTCGGCCTCGGCCCGGGCGCGCTGGCCGCGTACCTGGCCGGCGCGATCGGCGCGGGCACGCTGATGGCGGTGTTCCTGGCCAACTCCGGTGGCGCCTGGGACAACGGCAAGAAGCTGGTGGAGGACGGCGCGTACGGCGGCAAGGGCTCCGACGCGCACGCCGCCACCGTCATCGGCGACACCGTCGGCGACCCGTTCAAGGACACCGCCGGCCCGGCGATCAACCCGCTGATCAAGGTGATGAACCTGGTCTCGCTGCTGATCGCGCCGGCCGTGGTGGCCTGGAGCGTGGGCAACGACCAGAACAACCCGCTGCGCATCACGATCGCCGTGGTCGCCGCGCTGATCATCGCGGGGGCCGTGGTGTTCAGCAAGCGCAAGGGCGTGGCGATGACCGACTCGGACAGCGACGCCGGCAAGCCGGACCAGCGCCCGGAGACGGTCAACGCCTGAGGTCCACGCGACGGCTCCCGGCCGGTCCCGGCCGGCCGGGAGCCTCGTGCCCGGCAAACCTGAGCGGTGGCGGTTCCGCCCGGAGGTCGTAC